>CALZFY010000136.1:0-2692 GCA_945786935.1 uncultured Lachnoclostridium sp. | reverse complement strand
ATGAGGGATTTGTCATTATGGGAATGAAGTATTTCCTTTTGAATGCAGATAGTTTGGAGTACTAATAAAAGTCATAGTCAGATTAGATATTTGGAGAAATTTGTGGACTGGTGTTATTTGGTACAGAATAAGCAAAGGAGAAAAGGAGTATGAGCAAAACAACTACAAAGCTTGCTATCGCATTTGCTTTTAAGGAATTGTTATTAGAGAAGCCGCTGGATAAAATAACAGTGAATGATATTACCGAAAAGTGTGAGATGAACCGTCAGACATTTTATTATCATTTTCATGATATTTTAGAACTCACTGAATGGATCTGTGAGGAAGATGCAGAGCGGGCATTAAAGGAAAATAGAACTTATGATACCTGGCAGGAAGGATTTCTGTCTATCTTTGACATGATAAAGAAAGATAAAGCTTTCATTATAAACATTTATCGTAATGTTCCTAAGGACTACCTATACCGATATTTGTACAGGGTTACATATCAGCTTCTATACGGTGTGATAGAAGAAACAGCAGAAGGAATGATTGTCAGAGAAGAGGACAAGGTCTTTATTGCAAATTTTTACAAGTATGGGTTTGTGGGTCTTGTAGTGGAATGGATTGAAGGTGGAATGAAGGAAGACCCAAAAGTGATTATAGAAAGACTAAATTCCCTGATTCAGGGTACATTTTCCCATGCACTGAATAATGCCAAGTTAAACAAAAAAGGGCTTTAAAATTATAAATCATAATACGACAAACAATGCATTTTGTCGTATTTTAAATCAATGAAAAGAGACTGTCGTGAAATATGACAGTCCTTTGTTTTTGCTCATTTTAATTCTTCTTTTTTGTCAATATACTAAGCACATAGAAACTACTAACGACCTAAATAAAGAGTTTAGGTTATAGAAACAAAGAAAAGGAGTGTGTTTTTATGTATTATTCAGCAGGAACTTATGAAGCATTTGCAAAACCGGAGAAACCGGAAGGAGCTGACAGAAAATCGGCGTATATTATCGGAACAGGACTTGCAGGACTTTCCGCTGCATTTTATCTGGTTAGAGACGGACAGGTAAAAGGAGAGAGGATTCATCTCCTTGAAAAGCTTGATCTTGCAGGCGGTAGCTGTGATGGTAGAAAGGATGTTAGTAAGGGCTTTTACATGAGAGGTGGTAGAGAGATGGATAACCATTTCGAATGTATGTGGGATATGTTCCGTGATGTTCCATCTATTGAGACTCCTGGTATTTCCGTACTTGACGAGTATTACTGGTTAAACAAGCATGATCCAAACTACTCTCTCTGTCGAGCATCAGAGAAGTGTGGACAGGATGCACATACGGATAAGAAATTTGCTCTTGATAAGGAATCCGCAATGGCACTTTCCAAGTTATTCATGACACCGGAAAAGGACCTTGAAGATAAGAAAATCAGCGAAGTTCTTCCTGATTCCTTCTGGGACACAAATTTCTGGCTTTACTGGCAGACAATGTTTGCTTTCCAGAGATGGTCATCTGCTCTTGAGATGAAGAGATATTTGTGCAGATATTGTCATCATATTGATGGATTACCTGATTTTACAGCTCTTCGATTTACAAAATATAATCAGTATGAGAGCATGATTTTACCTCTTGTAAAATATCTCGAATGTCACGGCGTAACTGTAGAGTTTGGAATGGATGTAAAAAATGTTGTCATTAAGGACGAAAATGGAAAGAAGGTTGCAACTCAGATTGTATATGAGAAGGATGGAAAGACAGATACTATCGATCTGGTTGAGGATGATCTGGTGTTCATAACAAATGGTTGCTGTACGGATACCTCTTGCTATGGTGATCAGAATACTGCACCGGATCTTAGCAATATCAAGAACGGCGAAGGTGAATCATGGGATTTGTGGAAAAACATAGCTGCACAGGCTAAGAACGGTGAGTATGGTAATCCGGAGAAATTCTGTAGTGATGTTGAAGCGACTAACTGGATGAGTGCAACTGTTGAAACTTCAGACGAAGAAATTATTCAGAAGATCATTGGTGTGTGCAAGAGAGATCCAAGAGAAGGAAAAGTTACAACCGGGGGTATTGTTACAGTAAAGGACAGCACAGATAACTGGTATCTTTCATGGACAATTAATCGTCAGCCACAGTTCAAGGCACAGGATAAAAATACGGTTCTTATTTGGGTATATTCACTTTCTACCAATAAAGAAGGTAATTATGTAAAGAAGGCTATGCGTGATTGTACCGGAGAAGAGGTATGCCGTGAGTGGCTGTACCATATTGGAGTTCCAACAGATAAGATTGATGACTGGGCAAAGAATCGTTGTAATACAACAACCTGTTTCATGCCATATATTAACGCATTCTTCCAGCCTAGAAAGGAAGAGGACAGACCACTGGTAGTTCCTAAGGGAGCTGTAAACTTCGCATTTGTTGGTCAGTTTGCAGAAACTCCAAGAGATACCATTTTTACAACAGAGTATTCTATCCGAACCGGTATGGAAGCTGTATATACACTTCTTAATGTTGACAGAGGTGTTCCGGAGGTTTGGGGTTCCAAGTATGACGTAAGAGAATTACTTCGTGCTGCATATTATGCAATTGATAAGAAAACCCTTGATGAACTTCCGATGACTTTCAAAGAAAAGATTCTATTAAAGAAAGTACTTGGGGCTGTAGAAGGAACCGATGTAGAAATTCTACTT
>CALZFY010000135.1:0-2869 GCA_945786935.1 uncultured Lachnoclostridium sp. | reverse complement strand
TTACCACATAATACAAATTATGTGGTTTACAAAAAAGAACTTACGAATAAGGAAGGTGTTTCGTAGTCTATGGGAAGACCAAAGGGTGGTACAAATCAGCACAGATCAGTGGAAGATAAGGAACGTTTGATCAAGGAATATTATGCCTCCGGCATGGGCTATCAGATGTTTGCCAAAGAGCACGGGATAGCACACAGCCTGTTCAGCACATGGCTGAAAAAATATCAGGAAAACGGCGTGGCAGGATTACAGCATGGCAGCAGAAAGGCGCCTTTCGTGGATGAACGGGATGAAGAAATCATAAGACTGAAGCTCATCATTGCAGAGCAGCAGATTGAAATCCAAAGACTAAAGAGTGAGAAAGTCCAAAAATAAATTGGTAAAAGAGAAAGAAACCTTGGAAAAACAAATGATCGACATCCACTGCCACGTTCTTCCGGAAGTGGACGATGGAGCTAAGAATATAGAGCAATCTTTAGAAATGCTTAGAATCGCAGCGAAAGATGGTATCACTGACATCATCGCCACACCGCACTTTCACTATCGAAGAGGTCATGCCTCGCCGGAAGAGATTCGAAGGAAAGTACAGGAACTAAACGCTGCCTCCAGGAAAGATGGGGTAAACATCACAGTCTATCCCGGCAATGAGCTTTACTACACCCATGAGCTTTTGGAAAAGGTAAAGGCAGGAGAGGCACTGACTCTGGCGGATTCTGACTATGTACTTTTGGAGTTTTCCCCGGATGTGGAAAAGAGTAAGCTCCAGCGTGCAGTTTATAAGTTTCTGGGGGAAGGCTATTACCCCATTATCGCCCATATGGAGCGGTATGAAGCCTTTCGAAAAGACAGGGAGTTTACATATACCATAGAAGAGATGGGTGCTTATTACCAGATCAATGCAGGAAGCCTCATGGGAAGTGCAGGCTGGAATACAAAACGGTTTGCCAGAACTATGTTAGAACAGGGCATGGTGAAATTTATCGCCACGGATGCCCATGACACGGACAAACGCTGCCCGGCTTACGGCAAAGCCGCAGAGTGGATCGCAAAAAAATATGGAGAAGAAGATCTTTGGGAGTATCTAAGGGATAATCCGCAGAAGATCATAGAGAACTTAGGAATATAAGGAGAGGGAAATGGAACATAATACAAATTTCACCAATGAAGACGAGATCGATCTTTTAGAGCTTTTCATGGCTCTTTTGAATAAATGGTATCTGATCGCAGTAGCAGGACTTGTGTGTGCCCTGGCAGGCATGCTTTTTACCATGTTCCTGATTCCGGAAAAGTTTGAATCAAAGACCAGTATCTATATTTACAACCAGCAGACAGACAACATGACCATGAGTGATCTCCAGACCGGTTCTACCCTGACAAAAGACTTTGAGATTCTGGTAAAGGGCAGGAATGTACTGGAAAATGTCATCGAAAAGCTGAACCTTGATCTGACTTATGGCCAGTTAAACGGCATGGTATCCGTTACCGTTCCGGCCAACACACGAATCGTAGAGATCACTGTAAAGACTACAGACCCCTACCTTTCCAGAGATATCGCAGATGCAGTCCGTGAGATCTCCAGCAAAAGTATCGCAGAGGTCATGGGTGTGGATGCAGTCAATGTGGTAGAAAAGGCTAATCTTCCGGAAGGAAAATCAAGCCCAAGCATTTCCAAGAATACAGTACTTAGCGGAGTGGTAGGAGTGGTCCTTGCATGTGGAATCATTGTGCTTTTGACACTTCTTAATGATACCATCTGCACACCGGATGACGTGGAAAAATATCTGGAGCTTAGTACCTTAGGTGTGATCCCTATGGATGAGGCTCTGGCAGCAGACGAAAAGAAACGAAAGAAAACCAAGAAGGCGACGGGAAGGACAGTCCTTCCAAAGCGTGCAAATGCAAAGGCTTAAGGAGGGAGAGATACCATGCAGTCGATTACCATCAATAAAACAGATACCATGGACTTTCATGGAAAAGAAGCTTATAAGACCCTGCGTACCAATATCGGGTTTGCAGGAGAGGATGTAAAGGTCATCGCAGTGACCAGCTGTATGCCAAATGAGGGAAAAAGCAGCGTCACCATGAACTTGGCCATGTCCCTGGCAGAGGCAGGAAAAAATGTCCTTTTCGTGGATGCGGATATGCGAAAATCCATCCTGACAGGACGCTATAAGATCAAGAATGCAAAACGGGGATTATCCCATTACCTTTCCGGCCAGTGTGCCCTGGATGAGGCAGTCAGTGTGACCAATGTGGAGAGACTCCATATGGTCATCGCAGGTCCCGTGCCGCCAAACCCTTCAGAGCTTTTAGAGAGCAGAAGATTTAAGCGGTTTATCGAGGAAATGCGAAAGGTTTACGAATACATCATCATCGACTGTCCGCCGCTGGGCAGCGTGGTGGATGCCCTCATCGTGGGACGTATGTCAGACGGTGTGGCACTGGTAGTTGCATCGGAAGCTATCAGCTATAAATTTGTCCAGAAGATCAAAAAGCAGCTGGAGATGGCGGAATGTAAGATCTTAGGGGTCATCTTAAATAAAGTAACCTTACGAAACCGTGGCTACTATGGAAAGTATTACGGAAAATATTACGGCGAATACTACACAAATGAGGAATAGATCATGAACAGGGAAACAGTGGTAACAGCAGTTTTAAGCGGTGCGGCAGCCCTGCTCCTTATGGGTGCAGCGGCAGGAGTGATCCTAAAGGACCGCAGTGCACCGGTGATCAGCCTGGAAGGAAAAAACACTCTGACTTATACCGAGGGGGATTCTTATGAAGAACTCCTGCAGGGTATGAAGGCAGAGGATAACAAAGACGGGGATGTGACAGACAGCCTTCGTGTCAGCAACATCTATGTAACTTC
>CALZFY010000134.1:0-2958 GCA_945786935.1 uncultured Lachnoclostridium sp. | reverse complement strand
TGCCGTCATTGGTATACATGGAAATAAACTGTCCCGGTACCGCACTCTGGGAAGCCTCTGTGCGAAGCCACATGCTGAAGATTCCCCCTGCCAGCTGTTCCTGAGAAACTACCACTGCATTTTCTTTTTTTCTGTCTGCCATATGTCCTCCTGTATCATCTATCAAATAATTGGTAATATGATTTTGCAGGCATCTGTAAAATCTGAATTACCGATTAATTATCTATTATTCAGTGCTCCATGAATGTCTGCGATCATCGCTTCCACGGCTGCTCTGGATGCATCGCCGAAGTTTTCAGCACCGAATTTTGCATATGCTTCCTGCTTGTAAGCTGCGATGATACCTCTGGAGGAGTTTACGATGGCACCAAGTCCGTCTTCGTCAAAGAAATGTACCAGATCCTTGCCCTGTCCTCCCTGTGCACCATAGCCCGGTACCAGGATGAAGGATTTTGGCATCACTTTACGAAGGACCTTACCCATTTCCGGATAAGTAGCACCTACAACAGCTCCGATGTAGCTGTATTTATCGCCCATGTGCTCTTCGCCCCATGCAGCAACCTTTTCGCCTACCAGTTCATATAATGGCTTTCCATCAATGAGCTGATCCTGGAATTCTCCTGAGGATGGGTTGGAGGTTTTTACAAGAATAAAGAGACCTTTCTTTTCTTCCTTACATACATCGATGAAAGGTTTGATACCATCAGAACCAAGGTACGGATTTACCGTAGCGAAGTCTTCATGAAATCCGCTGAAGGTATTGTTTCCCACTTTTACTTTTCCAAGATGACCTACTGCATATGCTGCAGAAGTAGAACCGATATCTCCACGTTTGATATCACCGATGACTACCAGATCTTTTTCCTGGGCATAGCTTACTGTTTTTTCATAGGCGATCATTCCCGGAATACCAAACTGCTCATACATAGCGATCTGCGGTTTCACTGCCGGAATGAGATCATAAGTTTTATCAATAATTTCTTTATTAAACTGCCAGATTGCTTCTGCTGCACCTTCCAGTGTTTCTCCATACTCAGCAAAGGCTGCCTTCTGTACATGCTCCGGCACATAATTTAACATAGGATCCAGTCCTACCACGATGGGTGCATGTGTTTTTTGAATTTTGTCTACCAGTTTGTTGATCATAACAATCTTCTCCTTTAATTTATCTTGATTTTAAAAATTCGAATTCTTTTTGAATGGCTGTATCCTCCGGATACTTTTCCAGATAAGCAGCTGCTGTTTCCCTGGCTGCCTCAAAGTTGCCAAGCTGTTCATAGCAGGCAATTTCCTCCTGCATAAGATTTTTTAAGGCTCCTGACTCTCCCTGGGCAATCCCTTCCTGCAGAATACCAAGTGCTTCCTCATACCTGCCCTCTGCAAAATAGGTGTGAGCCACTGTCAGATACCCTTCGGCTCCGGCTTTTCCACCTGCCAGATATTCTTCCAGAAGGATCATGGCATAATTTTGGTCACCTTCTGCCTCATAAACTTTTGCCAGATAGTATGCAGCCTCTTCATTGCCTTCCTTTTTGGCCTTTTCAAAATTTTCTTTTGCTTTCTCCGGCTGATTCACCACCTGATATATGATTCCCTTGATCATGGGATCACTGGTTTCCTTTAATGCCTTATTAAGATCGTCCTCTGCATTTTTTGCATCCTCTGCTTTCAAATACAACAGACCTCTGCCAAGATAAGCATTGACATCCTCTTTAAAATCCAACACAGCGGAAAAGGTCTCTATAGCTCCCTCCAGATCACCGCTTCGGTACTGGGCAGATGCTTTATAGAAGGCAAGGTCGATCTCTCCCGGTCCTACCTCCATATCGGCACACTTTAAAGCTTCTTCATATTTGGCAATAGCACCTTCATAATCCCCTGCGGTCTGAAGCTCCATTCCCTCCTGTTTTAAAGCCTGCTGCTTCCCGGAGGTATTCTCTGCTTTTTGACAGCCCAAAGTAGCGACACCTGCGACTGCCAGCAACGCAAGCATTTTAATCTTCTTCATGAACGTTCCTCCAATAAGATGGGTTCATGGTACATTTTAATCGAAAATCGTCAGAAAGTCTACGATAATTCTGTCCAAACTTATATCCAAGGATCTTTCCTGCGCTGGTGGTCACAAGTGGAAACAAAAGCCAGGGCTTTTTCACCTTGAAAAGATGCTTTGCCGTGTTTATCACCAGACGGATTCCCTCTTTCTCTGATCGGATTCCCTGAAAAACTTCCGGGTGATCCACCTGGGATACCGCCAGATCGAAATTTCTGTGAAACTGCTCCACCGCATTATAATTATGGGAATGAATCACCTTTGCCTCTGCCACATAAGCAATTTTATAGCCATTTTTAATCAGTCCGCCTGCGTAGATCATATCCTCATTGAAAATGGTTCTTCTGGTAAAACCTCCCATGGCATCATAGGTCTTTCTTTCATACATGGCACATACATTGGAACAGAAAAATGTTTTGATTCCAAGAGTCTGCAGATCCTCCACAGATTTGACCCCTGACTCTGCCGGATAATTAAAGCTTCTTGTATACTTTTCAATTTCCCTGCAGTCAGCATTGGGAAGCTGTCTTGCATAAGCCACCTTAATTCCTTCTTCCCATGAGAAAGCCGAAATCAGATTTTCTGCCAGAGCATGATCTGCCGGCAGGGCATCCTGAGTCATAAAAAGAAGGTAATCCGCATCTGAAAATGTGGTGCCCAGGTGTCTCGTTCCGCCATGGTCAAACTCTTCTTTTTTTACCGGATGAACCTCACATAAGGGAAAGCGTTCTTCCACCTCTTCCTTCCAGGGGGCGTCCCCTGTATTCATCAAAATGATCTTACGTGGCGGTACCGTCTGGGTATGCAGTCTTTCCAGTAATATATAAAATTCCTCTCCCGGATGGTAGACCGGAATGATGGCATCCATTGTTTTATCTTGCATCATCTCTTAATCCTCATACAAAAAA
>CALZFY010000133.1:0-2981 GCA_945786935.1 uncultured Lachnoclostridium sp. | reverse complement strand
TAATTCTTATCAAAAAAGTTCAGTTTCCATAGACACAGAATTTTTTACGCCCTCGTATTTAACTATGCGAACCTACATTGTGCTTAATTTCTGTTCAAATTCCTCTTCAGTGATTAAAAGGCGTTTTGCAGCCTCCGTGGAACTGATCAGGCCATCTTTTACAAGTGATATTAGCATTTTTTCTCCGCCACGTTTTTCCCCACGTTCCTCTCCACGCTGTTCTCCACGTTTTTCTCCGCGTTCTTCTCCAATTTCTTCTGCCCGTTTTTCTCTTTCTTTGATTTCATCTTCCATAAGTTCATATAATGCTCGACACATTTTTCTTGCCTCCATAAAGATCTCTTTATTCGCTTCGACGATAATATCCATCAGCGATTGGTGTAGACTGTCATTTTGAAAATTTTTATAAGCTTTCAACAGATTCTCAGCATCTCAGATTTTTCCTTTGTTTCTTCGTTTATTGTGAACCTCCTTATGAAATTATTAGAAGTTCACGATGAGATTTCTTCGAGAACTTCTGCAAAATTATGGGATTAAGCATGAATTTCTCAAAGACACAGATATGACTCTGCAATAGAATGAATTGAATTCCCCACCTTGGAACCAGTGGGTTTAAGAAACTTTGCTTATTGATATCCTAACATAAGAATTAGATTATCACAATCAAAAATTTTTTATAAAAAGGACTTGACTTTCCAAAAAATAGGTGTATACTACGAGCATAAAGCAAAGGCGCTTTGGAGAAATCCAAGGCGCCTTTTTCGTTATACGTAAAAAGGAGAATGAGATTATGACAAAACGAATTCCTGAACTTTATGGAAGCCTTGTATTTAATGACAAGATCATGAGGGAAAAGCTTCCGAAAGATATTTACAAAGCCCTCAGAAAGACCATTGAAAATAATACACATCTGGAACTTGATGTGGCAAACTCCGTAGCCATTGCCATGAAGGAATGGGCAGTAGAACATGGGGCAACTCATTTTACCCACTGGTTCCAGCCAATGACCGGATTTACTGCTGAAAAACATGACAGCTTTATCACACCGGTAGGTGACGGACAGATCATCATGGATTTCTCAGGAAAAGAGCTGGTAAAGGGTGAACCGGATGCTTCCAGCTTCCCATCAGGCGGTTTGCGTGCTACCTTTGAAGCAAGAGGTTATACTGCATGGGATCCTACTTCTCCTGCATTTATTAAGGATGGAACCTTATACATACCGACAGCTTTCTGCTCTTACAGCGGAGAAGCACTGGATAAGAAAACACCATTGCTTCGTTCCATGGAAGCATTAAATAAACAGGCTGTGAAAATTCTTCATCTGCTTGGACAGACAGACGTTGCAACCGTGTCTACTACCGTAGGTCCGGAACAGGAATATTTCCTTGTAGATAAAGAACTTTACAAACAGAGAAAAGACCTGATCTTTACAGGCAGAACCTTACTTGGTGCAAAACCTCCAAAGGGTCAGGAAATGGAAGATCATTACTTTGGTTCCTTAAAACCACGTGTAGCAGCTTATATGCATGATCTGGATGAAGAGCTTTGGAAGCTTGGCATTCCTGCAAAAACAAAACATAATGAAGTAGCACCGGCACAGCATGAGCTGGCTCCGATTTTTGATACAACAAACGTAGCAGTTGATCACAACCAGCTGACCATGGAAATCATGAAAAAAGTGGCTGACAAACATGGCCTGGTTTGTCTTCTTCATGAAAAACCATTTGACGGTATCAATGGTTCCGGTAAACACAACAACTGGTCCATGGTTACCAATACAGGTAAGAACCTGTTAGATCCGGGCCGTACACCTGCAGAGAATACCCAGTTCCTGGTATTTTTAATGGCAGTTATCAAAGCAGTAGATGATTATGCAGATCTCATGAGATTATCCGTAGCAAGTGCCGGAAACGACCATCGTCTCGGTGCAAACGAAGCACCTCCAGCCATTGTTTCCATTTTCCTGGGAGATGAGCTGACAGAGGTTTTAGATTCCATTGAAAATGATACCTTCTTTGGAAAACATCAGAAGGTGGCTATGGATATCGGTGCAACTGTATTACCACATTTCTTTAAAGATAATACAGACAGAAACCGTACTTCACCATTTGCATTTACAGGTAATAAATTTGAATTCCGTATGCTTGGTTCTTCTATTTCCGTTGCAGGACCAAATGTGGTATTAAATACAGCAGTTGCTGAAAGTTTGGCTCAGTTCTATGAAGAGTTAAAAGAAACTCCGGCTGATAAGATGGATGAAGCAGTTCATGAGCTTGTAAAACGTGCGATCCTGAAACACAAAAAAGTTATCTTCAACGGAAATGGTTATACAGATGAGTGGGTAGAGGAGGCTGAAAAACGTGGATTATACAACTTGAAATCCACACCGGAAGTTCTTCCAAGATTTATTGAAAAGAAAAACATTGATCTGTTTACAAACCATAAGATCTTTACAGAAACTGAGATTCATTCCAGATATGAAATCCTTCTGGAAAACTACTGTAAGACACTTCACATTGAAGCAAAGACACTTGCCGATATGGTGAAGAGAGATTTCCTTCCGGCAGTGATGACTTACACAGATACAGTGACAGATTCTATCTTGAAAAAGAAAGAAGCAGCAGGACTTGCATGTGCAAGTGAAACAAAACTTTTAACAAAGCTCTCCGGATACTATGATCAGATTTTCGAACTGGAGGAAGCTTTGGAAGACCATACAAAAACTGCAGAAGGCATCGAAGATTTCCAGAAACAGGCAGATTACTATCATGAGACAGTCATTCCGGCTATGGAAGAGATCAGAAGCTATGCAGATGCAGCAGAGGAATATCTCCCGGATGAGGTGCTTCCGTATCCAAACTATCAGAAGCTTCTCTTCTCCGTATAAAAACGCTTTTATCTTAATTTACCCTTTATTCCTAAACAGGAGGGCCCGAGTTTTTTTCGGATCCTCCACTTTTTTTATAAAATGTAGCTATTCA
>CALZFY010000132.1:0-3023 GCA_945786935.1 uncultured Lachnoclostridium sp. | reverse complement strand
TGACAGATGAAAAGGAACTTAAAGAGGCATTTGCTGGTAACACTTGTAATTTTAAGCTTACTCTGTGTTGGCGGATGTAAAAATGAGAACCCGGACGCAAAAATGTCAGATCCTTTCAGTCAGGAAGCAGAGATTCCGGAGGAAATCTACGATGGAACTTATAAAAGCCGTGTAGATGAGATCTATGAGGAGGCCTATGAACGGTTTATGGATCCGGACGGCGGGATAAAACTGGAAGGAGAGGACATTTTTGACAAGATCGGACGCATCATGTTAGGAGGATATCATAAAGGATTCCTAGGATTTCGAAAGATTGGAGTGTATGTAAATACATGTTCTTTGATCATAGGGATTCTAATGATGTCTTTTGCAAGAAAAAATAAAAAGGTACAGCACACCGGTTTATTTGTATTCATCATCGGGATACCGGCAGCCATCATTGTTTTGGTGTTTGGCATTGGGATTTTTAATGGGATCTTGCTGTACTAAGATTTGGATGCTTCAGCTTAGTGTAAGCATCCATGTAGTCAGGTATATAGCCCCTTATTTAAATAGGAAGAAATTCCGTTTAAATAAGGGGCTTTCGTTTTATTATTACAAAGGAGAATGAATCATGAGAAATGTTTTAGAGTATGACCACAGTAGTGATTTGATCAGTGATCTTGGATTTGACCAGGCAAATATGTATAAGGAAGCAGACAGTCTGGTAAATCTGGAGCTGGCAGAAGAGTTAAATAAATGCAGCTTATCTTTCTATCAGGACTTAATGGATAAAAAGCAGCAGGTCAGTGTACGGTTTAGCGGACTTCGGAAAAGAAATTCCCGTACATATGGAAAAAGGGAGGAGCTTTTTGTTATCTTTGATACCATTGAGCTGGTTTATCATGTGGAACCGTTATATTCCCAGGGAGACGTGGATGCCAAGCTTCTCCTTGAGAAAGAATACAAAGTATTTGTTACCGGAGTCAATGAGGAAAAAAGACGCGTTTATGTATCTGATTATTTGGATGCAACACGTAAAGTGGCGTTTGATCTCATTAATAAAAAATTGGATGAAGGACAGGAGGTGTTTCTTCGCGGAAACATTATTGGACTCCAGAATGAGAGAATGGAACGAAACCATAAGCTGGCTGCATATGTGAATATTGAAGGACTTGGGATTATTGGCGTGATTCCCATCAAACAGTGGTCCGTAGGATACTCTGTGCTTGAAACTTTCCAGAGTACCATCCTCAACAACGTTAATGCCATTGTTAACTTCAAAGTTGTGCGCACAACCAGAATCAAATACGGTAGCCGCTCTAAAATTGCTTTTCTGTGCAGCAGAAGTATATATTTGGAAAGGGAAGGCTACGATCCTTGGAAGATTGTAAGCAAGACTTTAACTGTCAGATCTGTTGTAAAAGTAAGGATCATTGAGGAAGGCAAATCTCCGGAATCATTCTTTGCAGCCATTGACGGAATTTCTGATTTTAACATGCTGTGCTATGTCTCTGATAAAGCCACTATATCATTAAAGGATATTTCCGTCGGGAAATACTATTATGGTTATGTACAGAAACTGATTCCGGAGAGAAAGTTTTTACGTGTTCGATTAACCTCTGAAGCAGATCAGGGAAGTCATTTAAAGTTGGATGATTCAAAGAAGGCTAATGAAAAGTAAGGGGTGTCGCCATGGGAGATACAAAGTTACCTTTTGAAGAGGGGTGTGAGTACAGTTATCATCCGAATATGACGATCGAGTTGAATTTTGCCGAGAAGCAAAGAAATGTAAGCCCTGACTTCGTTGACAGGATGCTTCTTTCGGAGGATGTTTCCTATACAGATTACTTCCTGCTTCGTGCAGTCGTGTTTTTTAGGTTTGCCACAGCTGAAATGGTGGCAGAGTATATACTGTATTTCAGGAATTTCTATGGGTCAGATGTTAATAAGCTTCTGATGCCAAACGTACAGAATAATGAAATAGATGCCTTTCTTCAGGAGGAAAAGTTCGATAAGAATGAAGATATGATCCGATACAGGTTAAACCGGCTCGCAAGAAAGTATCTGCTTTTATCCTATTCGGTAATGGAGAAGCATGATGGCGAGAACAGATTGAGAGTCGTATATTGTTGTACCTATATGTCCTATAGTATCGTCCGGTCCTTTTTTGGAGACTATGCATACTTTAGTGATAAGATTCTTGGGTATGAGCGCTTTTATTCAGTTATGCCTCTTTACCGGATGATGGAGGAGATGCATGCGAGCAGGATTGCTGTTCTTGCGTTTACAAAGCATAGAAAAAAAGTGCTTCTGCTTCGTGAAAAGGAAATGGTTTATGGTTCAACGAAATCAAGAATACACCCTGTTATGACAGCCAAAGTTGAATATCCGGATAAATCCTACAAAATCCTGATTGAACCTGTCCATTATTCTTTTGATGAAAGGATCGTTACAAAATCCGAGCATGAAGAGCAGATTCTGGCGCATATTGAAGAGTACTATCAATTAATAAATCATTACAGGTATATGAAAAAGAAGTTCGATGGTCAGAATACTGAGCGCATCCGATTTCTGATTGCGACTGAGAATCTGGAAGGCATGAAAAAAATCGTCAGGATCATGAACAACCATATGGAAAAGTTCAATGAAAAAGTTTTCTTCACCACAGATTATGCGGTTAAGAATGCCGGCAGCCTGAAAGAATCCGTGTTAATGGCCAAAGTGGTTAAAAGCCGGGTCTCTGATGAAATGCACCTTGGACTGGTAAGACCAACAGAAGAGTCCTTACTTGCCAGCAACAATGACTGGGTGATCGGATAATCATATGGTCTGTTCATGAGTTTTCAGGAAAAAATATTTTAGTGTTCGTAAGAAAGATATCCCTTTTTCCAGTACTTTGGAAAAAGGGATGTTTTTTGTGGGCAGATACCGGTTGATTTGATATATGAAATCATAGTATAATTCAGAATAGATTTCCCGGTACGCAAATTGTAACACTCAGTATGTGATGTATGAAATCCTTCCCATTATTAAAATGTCAG
>CALZFY010000131.1:0-3215 GCA_945786935.1 uncultured Lachnoclostridium sp. | reverse complement strand
ATTCCCTGCAAAGCTCCTCCATAAGAGAAAGATCGCACTCTTCGTCAAACTCCACATACCCAAAATAATTATTAAAACCGCTCCTTTCCATTGCTTTAATGCACTTTTGTGGAATATTTTTCTTCGTTTGAAAAGACAGGGCATAATCTCCGGAAAGGTTCTTTTCCATTTTTGCTTCATTTTTTCTACGATGGTAATCTTCCTGAAGAAATTCAAGGATTCGCTGCAGGGAATAATGCTCCATCATAAGAGTTGATTCTTCCGCCTCCGTTGTTTCCGGATACAGAACAAGCAGCCCTATCTTTCCCTTAAAACTTCTCCTAACCTCCAGTAATTTTTGAAACTTAGTATCACCTTCCTTGATCCCATAGTCTTTAAGAATCTTACCTACAACACATAAATCCATATACTCTTCTAAAGTCTTATATTGACTGCGCAACGAAGAAAACTTCTCCAAAACATATTTCTTCAAATAGAAAGTTGATATAGTTTTGCTAAAATTCTGGACATTAAGAAATGGTCCTTTGTCTCCGCGGATTTTGGCAGCCCCTTCAAACCTGGGTTTAAATTTAGCACCAACGGGCAGGATCATCTCCTGATCAAGGTATCTCATACAGATAATCCCCGACTGCTTATAACCACATAACCCCCTAATGGTTTTAATTTCCCGGTCTCTATATTCCGGAAAAACAAAAAGATGCTTTGGCATCTGTTCATTTAACCAGCTGCAAGCATCTTTGATATTTTCTTCATTTTTAGGATCTCTGTTTAATTTTTCAAGAAACTGTGATTCAATGGCATCACCTGTGCTTCTTGATACGGCAGCCAATGTTAAATCCCAGCGCTTCTTTACTTTCTCGAGTACATCATCCTTATAAAACAATGGTTTACTCTTCTTTTTTCTTAATAATGTAAGAATCTTCTCTCCTTTCTGCAGGTAATTTGTCTCATCCACCTGCACATTCCCTGAATCAAATAGATTTGACAGATCGGAAGTCATTTCGTTGTTTTGAAATGGCATCTGAAAAATGCCAAAATCTCCAAATACTTCCATTCCGTTTGTAAACAGGTTCATCTTCTCTCTCCTTTCTTTTTTAGGGATAAAAAAAGCTGCTACCTCTCTCCGGTAACAGCTAATAATATGCATAATATCCCCGTTTTTTTCATGCTGGGTCCTGGCCCGCATGCTTCCTGGTCCCTAACGAGACCTGTGATTTTACTACTAAACTAAAATTACACATCTATAGTAGCATAAAAGGAAGCTAACCGCAACACATAAACACTTTGCAATCAACATATGTTTTCCGGGTTTTCCCGGTCAATATAAAATACGCTACTTCCTATTTTGTACTTGCTAAACAATATAGTGTAGAATTTCCAGTGCCGATTTTTTCAAATATATAATTTCATTCATGATGCTTATTGCTTACAGAATCTTTTGGAGGCCCGGATAATCCCTTTCTCAAATTCTGTATGGCCGTTGAATAGCTGTATGAGCAGCTCATCCGGCGCCCCATTCAAATTCCAATAGGATGTACAGACATCGGAAAGCATTTCATCCTGATCATAGTTCTTTTGGTATACGATTACATTAATGTTAACTGTTTCGTAATTATCAGACCCACTTTTTACTGTAGAAATGATTTCATATGCCGGTCGTTTGTTTCCCTCATATACGGCAGTACATAAACCAATCACCAAAACTACAATTAATAATCCTAACAGCCCTACTTTCCTTTTCATATGCTATACCTCTCCTTTTAGGGTCTGAAAATAGACCCTTTAGTGATATCCATTATAGAGTTAATATTTAGTTATTACAAGGATAACTGCAGGTATAGCTATGATTGTATACGATAAACTCTGGGTAACCATGAAGGAAAAGGGCATCAGCCAGTACGATTTGGTTAAAAAGCACCAAATTAGCAAATCCCTATTGCAGCGATTACGCAAAAACGAGGGTATCAACATGAACTCAATCAACACGCTTTGTAATATTCTCGATTGCGATATTGAGGACATTGCAACGCATCATAAAGACTAATTTTTCGGTTTTCTTTTACATACAAAAGATGGACCGATTTTCATTGCATAAAAAATGACAGCTGTTACGGCTGTCATTTTTTATTGTTGCATTATGCCACGCATATATGCCATTACAAGTTCCTTTTCTCTTTCATCCATTTGAACCCATAATTCCAATACGTTTCGTTGTTCGTCCGTCAGTTCCGGAACACTCTCACCCTTAGCAAAAAACTGCGCAAGTGTGATATTGAATGCCTTACAAATTTTTTCCAGAGTCTGGATCGTAGGTACGCTCTTTCTGTTCAGCAGTGTTGAAATTGATGCCTGAGAAATACCACTTTTCTGACTCAGAGCATATCTGCTCATCTGACGTAATGCACACAATTCTTCAATTCTATCAACGATATAATTCTCTTTGCTCAAGACCCTTTCCCCATTTCATGATGCTTACTTATTATCTTAACCGCAAAGAAAAGTTTTGATAGATTATATATAATTAAGTATATACTTTGGTAAAACGAAGTAATAAATAAAAAAGAAAAGGCTCCTACAGCCATATATCCATATTATCATGCATGTATTACGGTGTCTACAATCATCAACGCTTTTCCTTTCTCCAAATTATTTGTTCCATCCTCTCCCATGAATCAGTAAGCTGCCATTTCGTTCGTAATCAGAGATCCATCTTTTCTTGCTTCTACTGGCGTTTGCTCATCATATCACGTCATAGCAACCACAGTGCGGCGCAAACAAGTATTTATCTCAAGATATACATGAAAAACCGGCAGGTATTTCACTGCCGGCATATGCCATAAATTAAAATAAAGTTCCTACATATTTTCCATCTTCCAAATGCATATAGCATTCATTCATTTGCGCTGACTCCATCATCTGCAAAACATATTCCATCCCGGTGGCCAGTTTCTTTTTCTTAAACTCATTCATCGGAACCCAGTAGACTTTCCCTTCCTCAGAGCTATGTAAAGTTCCTGAATACTGGTTTGACTTATACAGAAATATCACATGATGAGTACCAGATTTGTGCCAATGGTATACGCCACAAAGCAAAGGGTTCTCAATCGTAAGTCCTGTTTCCTCATATACCTCACGGGTAACAGCATCTGTAAAGATTTCTCCTTTTTCGACATGGCCGCCTGGGAATGTCGTTCCTGAATAACTATCATTGACTT
>CALZFY010000130.1:0-3387 GCA_945786935.1 uncultured Lachnoclostridium sp. | reverse complement strand
AAATGTTTTATCCAATACCCAATAGGCAGAAGGAGATCATTATGATAGAAAACGGTTTATACCCATTTTTCTGGCAGCATGGGGAGGCGCCGGAAGTTTTAGCACAATATATGGAAAAAATTTCTAAGTCTGGCATGAAGGGGGTCTGTATTGAGGCAAGGCCGCATCCGGACTTTGTAGGAGATGGCTGGTGGCATGATCTGGATCTGATCCTTGCCAAAGCAAAGGAACTGGGAATGAAGATGTGGATTTTGGATGATTCCCATTTTCCAACAGGCTTTGCCAATGGAAAAATTAAAGAATGTTATCCCCAGTATAAAAAAGTCTATCTGGATATGAGACGTTTCGATGTGCAGGGACCTATGAAGGGTGCACGTATTGACTTGAAAATACTCAAAGGTCGTTTCTGGGAGAAACCTGATCTATCGGAAAAGGTGTTAGGTGTCTATCTTGCAAAGCGGGATTCAGAAAGGACAGAAGCAGGAGATCCGATCGTGCCGGAGACTATGGTAGATATCACTGATCAGATGAGAATGAGTGATCGTCTTCTGACACTGGATATTCCGGCAGGAGCATGGAGTATTTTCTGCGTCTATCTGACAGGAAAAAATGGAGAAGATGCTACGAAGGATTACCTCAACCCACTGGTAAAAGAAGCGACACAGGTTCTGGTTGATGAAGTTTATGAGCCTCATTACCGTCATTATGGAGCAGAATTTGGAAAGACCATTCAGGGATTTTTCTCTGATGAACCAAGATTTGGAAACATCAAGGGAACAGAAGGATTTATCGGACGGCCGGATATGGTGCTTCCATGGAGAGACGGTCTGGAAGATAAACTCAGGTTTGAAGCAAAATATCTGCCCCTTCTCTGGGTACCGGCAAAAGGTATGGAACGTCAGATTCGTTTTCAGTACATGGATGTGGTTACAAAGCTTTACGAAGAAAACTTTACAAAAGTGCTGGGTGACTGGTGTAAAGAGCATGGTGTATGGTACCTGGGACATACCATTGAGGATAACGGAGCCCATGCGAGACTGGGATATGGTACAGGACATTTCTTCCGGGGGCAGAAGGATATGGATTTTTCCGGCATTGATGTCATTGGAGGACAGGTGGTACCGGGAATGTGTTACCATCACGATGCCTTCAATACAGGAGGAAGCAATGGCGAGTTTTATCACTATGCATTGGCAAAGCTGGGAACCTCTGCAGCACATTTGGACCCGGGAAAAAAAGGTCGTACCATGTGTGAAGCCTTTGGTGCCTATGGTTGGAATGAAGGCTTAAAGATGATGAAATGGATTGCAGATCATCTGATGGTTCGAGGGGTAAACTACATCGTACCTCATGCCTTTAACCCGAAGGCATTCCCGGACTGGGATTGTGCACCCCATTTCTATGCCCATGGAAACAATCCGCAGTTCCGTTATTATAGAACATTTACGGACTATGTAAACAGAACTATGAGCCTTTTCAGAGACGGAAAGCATCCGGCTAAGGTAGGACTTTTTTATCCCGCGGAAATGGAATGGGCAGGAGCCTACATGCCTGTGGAAAAACCTGCGAGGGAGTTGACGACCCATCAGATCTCTTTTGATATTGTATCCAGAGATTATCTGAATGATGCAGTGATTTTAGAAGGAAACTATGCTATCAATGGACAGAACATGGATGTGATGATCGTTCCTTATGGAGAGGCAATTCCCGGGGATACGGCAGAGAAACTAATCAGGATGGATAAAGCCGGGGTACGGGTACTGTTCCTGGAAAAAAGACCAGAGATTCTTCTTGGAGATGTAGAAGAGTGTTCTAATGAAGATTTTTCTCAAATTGGTACAGTCATTTCATTACAGGAAATCGCTGCAGTACTGAAATCTCATCGGGCAGTACAGCTTGATCAAGAACAGCCCTATCTGGTAGTAGGAGAATATGAAAAAGATGGAAAACGTATTTTCATGTTCTTCAATGAAAATATTAGTGAATCAATAGATGTCAGGGTAAGTGTACATGTAGAAGGAAACGGTGTTTCTTACAATGCCTTTGACGGAAGCAGATGCGCATTGAAGCAGGAAAAGGAAGGCATCCGTCTGATGCTTTCACCTTACGAGTCTGCCATCTGGATCTTTGGAGAGAAAGAAGCTGCGGAAGAGAAACCGGAATATCAGTGGATCAGTGGGGATCTTCCAGAAGAGTGGAAGGTTTCCTTTACAGACAGCTTTTCTTATCCAGTATTTTCAGAATCGGTGGACACGAAGGAACTTTGCTGTATCCAGACCTTAGAGGGATGGGAGGACAAAGCCGGAACAGTGGCGTATGAAGCTATGCTGGAACTTGTGAATGATGTGGAGGCTGCAAGACTTGATCTGGGTATCGTCTATGAAACAGCGGAAGTATTTGTCAACGGAACTTCTGCAGGAGTCAGAATCTGTGCGCCCTATCAGTTTGACCTGTCAGGACTTTTACGGCAGGGATGCAATGAACTTCGCATAGAAGCGACCAATACCTTGGGCACAAAAGTAAGAAGCGGTATCGATCATTATCTGCCCATAGAGCCTTTCGGTGTAGAAGGACCGGCAAAATTTGAGATAGCTGTGAAAGGAAAATGACGATGATAGTCTAAAAGCAGGGAGTGTGTGTGCACCCCTGCTTTATTGGCACAGGGAGAAAATGATTTATGGAAGAGAAAAAATTAAAAGAGTTTTTAGAAAACCTGACCTTGCAGGAAAAGATCGGACAGCTGGTTCAGCTGTCAGGAGATTTTTTTGGTGCTGGTGAAATGTCCACCGGCCCACAGGAAAAGCTGGGGATCAGTTCATGGACAGTGCAGCATGCAGGTTCTGTGATGAATGTACTGGGTGCCGAAAAGGTTCTGGATATCCAGAAACGACATATGGAACACAGCAGGATCCCGCTTTTATTTATGGCAGATATTGTCTACGGATACAAAACGGTCTATCCTATGCCCCTGGCACTTGCCTGCAGTTGGGAACCGGAGCTTGTAAAGGAATGTAACCGGAATACTGCGAAGGAGGCAGCACCGGATGGGGCTCATGTAACCTTTGCCCCTATGGTGGACGTAGTGCGGGATGCACGCTGGGGACGCTGTATGGAATCTCCGGGAGAGGATCCCTGGCTCAACAGTGTTTATGCAAAGGCTATGGTGGAAGGATTTCAGGGTGAGATGGTTACGGGAGAAAGCATGGCCAGCTGTGTAAAACATTTTGCAGGCTATGGTGCCGTTGAATCGGGAAGAGAGTATAATACCGTGGATCTATCCCGCTGGCGGTTTGTATCTGAATATTTGCCGCCTTACAAGGCAGCAGTTGAGGCGGGGTGTGAGATGGTCATGACCTCCTTTAATACCGTGGAGGGAGTTCCGGCTAC
>CALZFY010000129.1:0-3518 GCA_945786935.1 uncultured Lachnoclostridium sp. | reverse complement strand
CAGGATGCATATGATGCTTCCAAAAGCAAGGTGGCAGAGATCGAACAAATGCTAAGTGATGCGGATACGAAAAAGGTTCCTTATCTGGCAGATGGAACGGCTGGGAGACGTAAGCTTGAAAATGACTTAAAAGAAGCAAAAAGCGACATGAAAAAAGCCAGGGACAGGCTGGGTAGTCTTTCCAAGGAGGACCGAAGGGTTGCTGCAAGACTGCAGGAGATTTCCCCGGACTTTAACCAGTATACAGAAAGTGATTTAAAAGAAGCAAAGCAGGACCAAAACGTAAAGCGTGCAAAGCTTCAGAAAGAGATTGCCGGTGTCAGGGAAGAAATGGAAATGGATCCGGAGAATAAGCAGTATTACCGGAGTCAGATAGCGAAGCTTCAAAGTGAAGTCGCCGACTGCAACTATCAGAATGCAAGAATCGATCAGATCTTGTGCATGATGGATGGCGGGAAAGGAGCCAAAGGCAGGAAAAACTTTGGAGGGGAAGGATTTTCTTCGGATGTGGGAAGTGAGTATGAGCGAAAACGGGCTGCCATTATGGAGCGTTATGCCAATGTAGATAACTTTGAACGTCCTGAGTTTTCCGGGATTTCCCGGGAGAGAAAAGCAGCACTTTATCGTGAGCGCGCTATGCGTACCCAGCAGGTACTTAACCAGAAGAGATTGGCCGGCGTAGCCGGTGCAGCAGTAGGCGGAACCCTTGGTATCTGGCTTGGATCAACGGGTGTCGCATCGGGAACCATTATCGGAGCGGCAGTAGGCTCAGAGCTTGGAACCGACCGGGCACTTCGTATGATGGAGAAAGTGCGTATAAAACCGGTGGATTATTCCCAAAACCCCCTTGATTTTCATATTGCTTCCGACCTTCGGGATAACACCAGGGAAGGCGCTGTGCGTACCATCCAAAGGGTTCGGTCAGAACTTATGGATTCTCTCCAAAGCGAACGCTTTCAAAGCGCTGTGGAAGAAGAACTGGTGAAGAATAATCTGATCAAGACAGAGATTAAGAGCCTCTTTAAGAAACATAACATTACAAAAGAAAATTATTCTTCGAAAAGAGATCAGCTTTTGAAGGAACTTGAGGGAGCCACTTACCGGACGATGGAAAACGCAGAGATCCGTATTGTGGAAAAATGTGCCGGGGAGGAATATGCAAAATTATCTGATCAGGTAAAACGAAGTATTGTAGAGGAGGTAGCAAAACCGAACATGGATGTATTTAAGGATCTATGCGAGTCCCAATATCTATGCAAAACCTGGCAGCCGCACTATGAGGACTATTTTGATGATTGAAAATGAGAACTGGATAGGAGAAGTGCTTCCAGGAAGAAGAAAAAAGAAGATTGGTAAGATTTGTGTCATCGCCGGTACCGGTATGATCCCTACATTTTTACTGATATTTGGGATTGTAATCTTAGGTTCCGGCGTCTTTGCGTCCTTTAGCATGGTGGGCGGCCTTTTAAATGCACTTACCGGAAGCAGTAATCTGGAGGCATTGGAGGAGTATTCTGATATTTTAGATGAACTGACGGAGGAAGAGATCCTTGAGTTGGTTGTAGCTGATAAGATTGACAGCTCCTTCTATGAAATGATGATGATCAACCGGGAGGAATTTCAATACTTATTGGAACAGGTTATAGAATACAATTCCACAAAGGTCGTAAAAAATATCAAAATTGAATGCGAACATGTCTATACAGAATGGATTGAGGATGAGAATCTGCCAATCGGAGGGTATTTTGTAAAAAGAAAGGAATATCCTTACCAGACGATTACCGTAAACTCCAGAGAGCTTGAAAACTTCTATCTGGATTGGCAGCTGGTATATGCGTTATGTCTTACCGATACCATGAAAGGTGTTGATGGATGGAGCAGGATTTCCGGGAATGGTGAAAAAGGATCCATGGTACATTTCGGAGAAAACTTCGAAGAAATTGATTACATTATCTCAAATCTGAGGATGAATTATGAGTATATTACGGATCTTGCCAGAAGCCCTAAAGATACTTACAGCTTGGAGGAATGTAAGGAACTGGTACATACTCCCTATGAATATGGAGATGAAAACACAAGGGAAGGTGCATGGAAATATTATTATCCGCACTCGGTTTTATCAAGGGCCTATAGCGGCTATTCCTGTATGTATTATCTGCTTGGGGAGGATGAAAAAAGCCTGACTGACTTTATCTGTACTTCAGATATCGCACATTTTGAGAAAATCATGGAAAGGTTCTGTCCACGTTATAATTTCGGATATTTTTCGATTATTTTAGGGTTTCTGCCAGGTGGGGAACGAATACAGGACCGCTTGGAACTCTATTATGGGAAGAAAGATACCGGATATGAAATTTTTGATAAAGAGATCTCCTATGTCATTGGAAGTGGCATCGATAAGAGCCTTCTTCCAACCAGTAAAGAAAGACTCGATACTGATTTTGGAGATCTTACGGACTATGGGGACTTGGCCTTTGACGAAACACTAGGTGGAAAGATCGTTAAAGAAGCTATGGAAAAGGTTGGCTGTATCTACGATCAAAACAGGCGTTGGGAAGAAGGCATTTATGACTGCAGTTCCTTTATTTGGAGGATCTTACAGAGTGTGGGTATTTCCCTTGCGGAGATATGCAGTGGAAGCACCGCAGCAGAAGAGTGCAGGGGAATGGTGAATGCAGGCATGGTGGTATCTTTGTCAGACATGAAACAGGGGGACATTATTTTTTACTCCGGTTATGTCAATGGAAGGTACCGCAATGTCACCCATGTGGCAATTTATGCCGGGGACGGGAAAATTGTCCATGCTGCCAGCCAAAGGGATGGAGTCAAGGTAAGCAACTTCTATCAATCAGGGCTTGTATGTGTCTGTAGGCCATACAAAACATCATAGAAAAATCCCTGAATCAAAGACTATGGGGGACAGTTTAAGTGGATATCAGAATATGAGAGAGGAGCATGAGAATGAAAAGCATAAAAATTATTTTTGGAGTTGCCGCCATTGCATTGTTTTTGGCACTGGGATGCTTCTTGGCATTTCTTTTTGTCCCGGACAAAGGTAATGTGGCCGGAAGTGATAGCAAAGTAGAAGAACCACCGGTGGAGGAGCTTTCCTTTGAGGAACAGGCAGAGTTGGAGATCGAAAGATTTCATAAGGAGTATGGACTGGATATTTCCATGGAAGAGATGGTAAAAGAGCTAGAGATCCGCCGTGAGTATGAAAGCACCTATTTAAAATCATATGATCTGGAGGAAGTCTTTCTGGCAGATGGAGAGAATGACCTTGAGACCGGGGACCGGGGAGACAATAGCTATGCGGATATGATTGAAAAGATCCAACAATATGTAACGAAGTACCATGTTGACGAGTCCAGATATGCATCCATGACTGCGGAAGAGGAATTGCATGCACTGGAAATAGAGTATGGACCTTTGGAGTCAGAAAGCATGGAAGATACAGGCAGGTCATCTAAAGAATGGGACTTGTCAAAAGATACGGAGGTAACAAAAAACGAAGAATC
>CALZFY010000128.1:0-3523 GCA_945786935.1 uncultured Lachnoclostridium sp. | reverse complement strand
CTGTCTCTTCACCCGCATAACGACAGAGGATGTGGTGTTGCAGATACGGAAATGGGACTTCTTGCAGGGGCTGACCGTGTGGAAGGAACTCTCTTTGGAAATGGGGAGCGTACCGGCAATGTGGATATCATTACGGTAGCCATGAACATGTACTCTCAGGGTGTGGATCCGGAGCTTGATTTTACAGATATGAATAAGATTTCCGAAGGCTATGAAGAATATACCGGTATGAAGGTCAATGAGCGAAGCCCATATAGCGGTGCTTTGGTATTTGCAGCATTTTCCGGCTCTCATCAGGATGCAATTGCCAAAGGTATGAAGTGGATCGATGAGAAGGATCCGAATCACTGGACAGTGCCATATCTTCCAATTGATCCAAGGGATGTGGGAAGAAGCTATGATGCAGACGTGATCCGTATCAACAGCCAGTCAGGAAAAGGCGGTGTCGGATATATTCTGGAGAAAAACTTCGGACTCAATCTTCCGCCAAAAATGCGCGAAACCTTCGGGTACGCTACCAAAGATGCTTCCGATATGCTTAATAAAGAGCTTCAGCCGGAAGAAATCTTCGCACTGTTCAAAAAGAAATTCGAAAATATTACCGTACCATATGAAGTGCCGGAAGTTCATTTCCGTCAGGGAAACGGATTCTCTGCAGAGGTACATTCTGTATACAACGGAGAAGAAACCGTTACCTATGCAAAGGGAAATGGCCGTCTCAATGCAGTGAGCAACGCACTGAAAAAAGCTTACGGTCTGGAATACAGCCTGGTGACCTATACAGAGCATGCTTTGGAAAAGAGCTCCAGCTCCCGTGCCATTGCCTATGTGGGTATTGAATCCAAAAAGGATGGAAAGCTTTACTGGGGAGCCGGTGTGGATGCCGATATTATCCACGCATCCATTGATGCACTGGTAACAGCCATCAACAACTCAGTGAATTCTTAGTGCCAAGCTTGCTTAAGCACTGTAAGTATGATAAAATCGGGGATATTGAGGGGTATCTGACGGTACCCCGACCCGATACGGAGGAAATGAAAAAATGAGTATTTTGTACAAAAGCACACGGTGTGTGGATGGTTTGACAGTGACTGCTTCCCAGGCAATTCTTCAGGGTCTGGCAAAGGATGGCGGACTGTTTGTTCCTACAGAACTTCCTAAACTGGATGTAACTTTGGACGAGTTAAAAGAGATGTCTTACCAGGAAACTGCTTATGTGGTCATGAAACAGTTTTTAACAGATTTTACAGAGGAAGAGTTAAAAGACTGTATCACAAAGGCGTATGATGCAAAGTTTGATACCCAGGAGATCGCACCATTGGTGAAAACAGATCAGGCTTATTATCTGGAATTATTCCATGGTGCAACCATTGCATTTAAGGATATGGCATTGTCTATTCTGCCACATCTGATGACAACAGCAGCAAAGAAGAACAATGCAGATAAAGAGATCGTGATTCTGACAGCTACTTCCGGAGATACCGGAAAGGCTGCTTTGGCCGGATTTTCGGATGTTCCGGGCACCAGGATCATCGTTTTTTATCCAAAGAACGGTGTAAGCCCGATTCAGGAAAAACAGATGGTAACGCAAAAAGGCGACAACACCTTTGTAATTGGAATCCATGGAAACTTTGATGACGCTCAAAGCGGTGTAAAATCCATTTTTGCAGACAAGGTTCTGGAAAAGGAAATGGCAGACGCTGGCTTCCAGTTCTCCAGTGCAAACTCCATCAACATTGGACGTCTTGTACCTCAGGTAGTTTATTACGTATATGCATATGCAAAATTATATGCCAACGGGGAAATTAATAAGGATGAAAAGATCAATGTGGTAGTTCCTACCGGAAACTTTGGAAATATTCTGGCAGCATACTATGCAAAACAGATGGGACTTCCCATTGACAAGCTGATTTGTGCATCCAATGATAACAAGGTACTTTATGATTTCTTCAGCACAGGTCGTTATGACAAAAACAGAGAATTCATCCTGACAACCTCTCCATCCATGGATATTCTGATTTCCAGCAATCTGGAGCGTCTGATCTATAAGCTTTGTGGAAATGATGCAGGGAAAGACGTCGAGTTTATGAAAGCATTAACATCCCAGGGATGCTATGAGATCACAGAGGAAATGAAGGCCAAGCTTGCAGACTTCTACGGAAATTATGCGTCCGAAAAAGAAACAGCAGATGAAATTTCCAGAGTTTATGAAAGCACAGGCTACGTTCTGGATACACATACAGCAGTTGCATCCTGTGTATACGGAAAATATGTCTCAGAGACAAAGGATGAGAAAAAAGCAGTGATCGCATCCACTGCAAGTCCTTATAAATTTACCAGAAGTGTTATGAATGCTATTGATGCAGAAAAATATCATGGCTGGGGAGATTTTGAACTGGTAGATGAGCTTTCCAGAATTTCCGGTGTACAGGTGCCAAATGCCATCGAAGAAATCAGAAATGCGAAAGTGCGCCATAACACAGTCTGCGAAGTAAATGAAATGACAAATGTTGTTAAAGAATTCTTAGGAATTTAATATACATCAAAGGGGAGGTAGCACGTGGATTTTAATTCATCATTTGGGTTTATAGACATCATTGTGATCTGTGCAGGTATTTACGGTTTTTATTCCTGGTATAAGCTGGTAAAAGAGCATGAAATCAAAAAAACATTTCTGATCGGGGGAGATACCACACCGCAGCAATGTACAGATGTTGAAGGATTTGCAGGATTTATGGGAAACAAGTTGTTGTTTCTTTCTGTGGCGATGGTAGTCTTCGGGAGCTTTTCCGCGTATAACAGCTTTGTGGCAGATGTAGGTGCAAGCATCTGGGCTGCAATGGCAGCATTTTTAGCGGTCATTGTCTGGTACTGCGTACAGCTTCGTAAAGCAGCAGCGATGTATTTCAGTGACAAAGCAAAAAGTGGAAAATCCATTAAAGAAAAAGCGTTAAAGAAATAAGAACAATAAAAAAGAAAGGGTCTTTGGAAATCAGAGATCCTTTCTTTTTAAATTGTATAGAATTTAACGCTTTTTCAGTGGCTCATAAGGGCGGCGCCTGCATACGCTCTTATAAGCAGGACGGATGATCTTACCGCCATTTCCAAGCTCTTCCAGACGGTGTGCGCTCCATCCCACAATACGTGCAGAAGCAAACATTGGCGTGAAAAGCTCTGTCGGAAGATTTAACATACTGTATACAAAGCCGGAATAGAAGTCGATGTTGGCACTGACGCCTTTGTAGATCTTACGTTTTTCGAAGATTACTTCTTTGGCAAGCTTTTCCACAGTGTTATAAAGGGCAAGCTCATCTTCACGGCCTTTTTCCTTTGCAAGGCTTGCAATGTGGCTTTTGAAGATCTCTGAACGTGGGTCGGAAAGAGAATAAACCGCATGGCCCATACCGTAGATGAGGCCGCTGTGATCAAAAGCTTCCTTATCAAGAATCCTACACAGATAATCTTTTAATTTGGCTTCATCAGTCCAGTCAGGCACATTTGCCTTCAGATCCTCAAACATTTT
>CALZFY010000127.1:0-3603 GCA_945786935.1 uncultured Lachnoclostridium sp. | reverse complement strand
TGGAACAGCTGCCGGCACAGTATGTACCGCAGATCAGAGGCATGTTTACAAGAAAGCCCTTTATTGAGGGACCATGGATGGACAAGCATGAAGGAAAGTATTATCTTCAGTATGCATGTCCGGGGGCAGAATACAATGTCTATGCGGATGGTGTGTATGTGTCCGATTCCCCATTAGGGCCATTTATTCTGGCAGAGAATAATCCGTTTTCTTATCATCCGGGCGGATATATGCCGGGAGCAGGACATGGATCCACTATGTGGGATAAAGAAGAAAACCTGTGGCACACTTCTACCATGAGAATCAGCGTCAATCATCAGTTTGAACGCCGTGTGGGTATCTGGCCTGCAGGATTTGACAAGGACGGAGAGCTGTTCTGCAACCAGAATTACGGTGACTGGCCCATTGCTGTAGAGGAAGGGAAAAATGATCCGTGGAAAGAGCCCCAGTGGTATCTTTTAAACTATGCAAAACCGGCAAGCTGTTCTTCCCATAAAGAAGGAAAGGGTGCAGACAAGGCGGTAAATGAGGATTCCAAGACATGGTGGAGAGCAGACAGCACGGACAGCGGACAGTGGCTTTTGGTGGATCTGGAAAAACCTATGGATGTGCGGGCAATTCAGATTAATTTTGCTGATGATGATCTGCCGATCCAGTCTCCCGGAAAGATTCAGGGAACTGCCACACAGCCAAGGTATATTGAAGAGAGAGATCTATGTACCAGATGGAAACTGGAAGGTTCCCTGGATGGGAAGGAATATTTTGTAATCGAGGATAAATCTGATGTAACCACTGATTTGCCCCATGATCTGATCGTCAGGGAAGATGGCATTCAGGTTCGCTATATCCGTCTCACCATTGTGAAAATTCCCTATGATGTGACACCATGTATTTCAGGTCTCCGTGTATTTGGTATCGGGACGGGAGAAAAGCCGAAGGCACCTGTATTTCGGGCAGCAAGAAGTGAGGACCGTTTGGATCTTCAGGCAACCATAGAAGGGAAGGCAGATGCCGTGGGCTACAATATTCTCTGGGGACATGAGGAAGATAAACTATACCACAGCTACCAGATTTACAGGGATGTGGCTGACGTTCAGGAAAAGAAAGATGCCGTGATAGAAAAACGGATCGGTGCACTGGTGGCAGCACAGGATTATTTTGTACGAGTGGATGCCTACAATGAAAACGGCATTACCAAAGGAGAGGTTGTAAAATTATGAAAGCAATTCATCTGAAAACAGAGCATTTAGTCAATCCCATGGGGATTGATATTGTAAAGCCATATTTATCCTGGAACTGTCAGGGTGGGAAAAAGCAGACTGCATTTGAAGTGGAGGCAGTGTCCGAAGGACAGGTTATCTGGAACAGCGGAAAAGTCATCTCCGATGTGATGAATGTTCTTTTGGGTGTAACTGCGGAAAGCAAACAGCGTATTTCCTGGAAGGTACGCTTGTGGGATGAAAATGATACAAAAGGGCCGTGGAGCGAGGAAGCTTTCTTCGAAATGGGTATTCTGGATAAGAATCAGTTCGTGGCAAAGTGGATCAATCCGGAGCTTACCTGTGACCCGGGGGTACATAAGCCTGCAAGCTATCTAAAAACTTCCTTCCATGTAGAAAAGGAAGGAAAAGCCAGATTATATATTACCTGCCACGGATTATATGAGGCATATATCAACGGAAGCAGAGTGGGCAGCTTTGTGCTGGCACCCGGTACCTATACCTATGATAAAAAGCTGGCCTATCAGACCTATGATGTGACAGAGCTTGTGAAGGAAGGAGAGAATGAAGTTCAGGTCATCTTAGGTGACGGATGGTATCGCAGCTGTTCCGGTGTAGATGGTGACAGAAATCTTTACGGCGAGGATGTTGCACTCTATTTCCAGATGGAGGTAGACGGAAAAGTAGTCTGCATTTCCGATGAAACCTGGCAGGCATCCCAGGCAGGGCCGATCCGACAAAATGATATGCAGCAGGGAGAGGTCATTGATGCTAACATCGAAGAAATCACCGATTATCATGCAGTGAAGGTGGAAGATTTCGGAGTAGAGAATTTTGTATGCTCCAACTGTGTTCCGATCGCAGAGTGTGAACGTTTTGAAGGAAAGATCATGAAAACACCTAACGGTGAGACAGTCATTGACTATGGCCAGAATCTGGCAGGCTATGTGGAATTTACGGTAAATGCCCATGCAGGGGATCAGATCGTTTTGATCCATGGGGAGTCTTTGGATGAAAACGGCAACTTTACGGCAGAAAATTTCCAGGACAGAAAGCGCCATAAAGAAGGCGGAACAGAGCAGAAAGTAATCTACACCTGCAAGGAAGGACTTAATCACTATAAATCCAAATTTACGATTTGGGGCTTTCGGTATGCAAAGGTAGAGACAGAGGTGGATTTATCAGATGCGAAATTTACCTCCATTGCTGTATACTCCAAAATGGAGCAGTTGGGCAAATTTGAATGCTCCAGTGAAGCAGTAAATAAATTAGTAGAAAACAGCATTTGGAGCCAGAAATCCAACTTCTGTGATGTGCCTACGGATTGTCCCACCAGAGAGCGCGCAGCATGGACGGGAGATATGGGAGTCTTTGCTGAGACCGGTATTTTTCTGGAGGACTGCTATCCGGTCATCCGTAAGTGGTTAGGAGAGTGCAGATTAAACCAGTATGAAGACGGAAAAGTAGCAAACATTGCACCAAAGAATAACAATCCAAGCTTCTTCTCCGGGTTGCTGGCAGGTTCTGTGGGCTGGGGAGATGCAAGTATTATTGTACCTTATACTCTGTATAAGAGATATGGCGATCAGCGCATTCTGGAAGAAAACTATGAAATGATGCAAAAGTGGTATCATTTTCTGGAAGGAAGGGCAAAGCAGAAACCTTTAAATCCTGTAAAACTGCTGAAGAGGAATCCTTATCGAAACTATACGATCGAAACAGGAGTAGACTATGGAGAATGGTGTGAGCCGGATGTGGAGAGCACCAACGCCATGCGTACCCCACAGGGAAAGGTTGCGACGGCATACTTTGCCAGATCAGGGGAAATGCTTGCTGAAATTGCAGAGATTTTAGGAAGAGAAGAGGATGCCAAAAAATATCGCAATATTTCTAAGCAGGCCAAATGTGCATTCCGTCATATTGCCACAGAGGAAGGAAAAATCGTATCAGACAGACAGGCAGAATATGTACGTGCCATCAGTTTTGATCTTCTTTCGGAAGAAGAGAAAAGAAAAGCAGCTGCGGATCTTAATGAGCTGGTTGTAAAGAATGGATATCATCTGAACACCGGATTTTTATCTACCCCATCACTCTGCCCGGTATTGGCACAGTACGGCTATGTGGAAACGGCTTATCGGTTGCTTTTACAGGATACCATGCCAAGCTGGCTGTATGCGGTAAAGAAGGGGGCTACTACCATTTGGGAAAATTGGGATGGTATTAATGAAAAGGGAAAGGTCAAGGCTTCTTTGAATCATTACTCCTACGGTGCTGTGACAGGATGGCTGTTTGCCGGTGTCTGCGGTATTAGCTTAAAAGATGGGAAGATCACCATCCAGCCCCAGCCATATCCGTTGCTCCAATATGCAAGAGCTTCCTATCA
>CALZFY010000126.1:0-3681 GCA_945786935.1 uncultured Lachnoclostridium sp. | reverse complement strand
CCATCCGGTTATTGGATTAGACTACTCTTCATTTTTTGAAGAAAGAGTAAAAGACGGCACCGTGGATCAATACCTCCACGGTGCCGCAGTATTTTAGAAATACATTTTCAGAAGAGTCTCCAATGCCTTCTGTGCCTCTTTACGGTAGTATTCCGTATCTCCAACCTTGTTGGCACTGAAGTTCTGCGTGTCAACCTGGTCAAAATCCGTAATTCCCTCCGGAGCTGTGCCAAGGACTTGATTGCGAACACGATTCGCCGCATCATGCTTCAGATGCATTCGGCTGGCGAATTCCTCCCCCTTGTAGCCCATTCCCATGAGAAGCATAGCAAGGCAGTGCTTCGGAGACTTGTCCATCATGGCCTCGAACTTAGCCACAATTCTCTGTTGAGCTTCAGAAAGGTTCTCCTCCTCAATGAGGGCCTGATCTGCTGCTGGAGCTTCTGCCAGGGTAAGCTCATTCTCATCCTGCTGCTCTTCAATGCTGACCTTGGCGATCAGCTTTCTTTCAAACTTGCCCTTGTTCGGGCAGTTGGTACAGGATACCCGGTTATCACCGGTCTTCTTCGAGCACTCCTTGTATGTACCATCCGGCTGTGGAATCATGCAGCGTCCCTCCGTAGGTTTCGGCAGCTGTTCTCTCTGCCAAGAATTAAACTGCGCCTTTGCCACAGCTTCAAATTCCTTCGGTACTGCTTTCAGGACAGCCTTTACAGACTTCCCGGCTTTCGTGATGGTTACAACGCTTTCTTTGTTAGTCACATTGTTCTGGACATCTTCCTCATCATAAGGGGTGAATACAAGCACCTCATCAGCCTTCAGCGGTTCTCCATTGTAGTTCACAGTAACGTTCTTCTTTGTCATAGTCTTGTCCTTTCTGACCGAATGGGTCAGAGGGCAAAACAGTGACTGACGTCCTTGGAGGTACTGCCCCAGCCGAAAATGAACGCACTTGACCGGGGGTACTTCCATCACTAATTGCGCTCGACCTCTCGGCCTGCAAAAATTTGTGATGAATGTGTACCCCGCCTTCGGACGTCTCTCCGGCGGTATTACATTTTTTTGAGCATTGAATGCTCAGATGGCAGCGCAGTGATCTGTGTTGCCGTCTCAGAATTCAATCTGGAGCCTTTTCGCGGAATAAAAAAGACAGCCAGGGAACACCCATCTTGGGTATTCATCCTGGCCGTCTTGCAGCTCTGTGGATGTTATGCAGCTTCTTTGCGTACTGGCATCTCAACCAGATCATAGTCACCATTCGACTTTAGCGTAAAAGTCATATCCACGCCTCTGTCACGAATTGTGATTGTTTTTTCTTCCGGGTTCCAAATAGCCCTCAATTTACCTCTTGAATCTCGCAGTTCTGTCATCGACATTCCTCCTTTAAAGTGAATAAAGCCGGGATAGAGATCAGAGCATCTACATGATGCAATAATTTCTACCCCGGCTTGGTTACATAATGAACGGCACGTTCAGGTATCTATTCTGTTAAACCATGCTCGGACTTTCCAGTTCCTGGTTATTCATTTTGATTTCCAGGCACGGACCATTATTAAACTGCTGGCATATCGCATCCCACGGTTCATATGACACGACGTTCCCGCCCTTCATATATACCAACGACAAAACACCATTAACAAGGGCCTTGTATCCCACCAGCATTTCTTTTCCGTGAGTTACATAAATTCCGTTTTCTCTTTTACTCATCCAGTATCCTCCTGTTATAGATTGTTATGGTCTTCGTAATCCTCATCCAACCAAGCAGCTATATATCCATCAGATGTACCAACCGGACGGTCTAACACGCTTGGCGTTTGATTTGTATTGGATAGCCATGTTTCTTCCACTACTTTCTCGTTGTCTGTATCTACCAATATCACCGATATCGCAGAGTTGATAGGAGCGCCCTTGTACTGGTTAACAACATAAGCGTATATTGTCGGATCGCAGAAAATAAAAGTAGTCTTCTGATTTTCAAAATAATCAGGCTCCCATGCATCAACGAGGAATGTCTTTGCAAACAGACCATTCAATCTGTCAGTGAAAAAGCCCATTGGTCTGTTATGCTCGTCGGTTTTGTATGTGTTCACATCGAAGTACCACAATTGCTGTGGCGCATCCTCAATATAAAAAGCAAAATCAAAATACAGTCTCATTCCGTACGGCGCATCTGTCCGTCTTCGCTCCAGAGAGTCCGGAACTTTCACAATAGGAACATCTCGCTCAAGAAGAGCTGCCACAATGGCGTTTTTTGCTTGCCGCTCTCTATTCATGCTCTCTTCTCGAACCGAATAATGAGGACCCATTGAAGCCCTACGTTCATGTTCTTTCTTATCCCTCATACCATTTGCCAACATAAACATATCCAGATCAATCTTGCTTTCAGGGGCTCTATGCTCGTATATTGCTTTTACAGTATCCTCCGAAAGTGGCTTTGAAATTTTTCCGTTTGCGATACGTGAAAGAGTAGATGCTCCAATTCCACAATCCTCTGCAAACTGTGCCATAGTTCGGTTTATGCCCTTCGCTTTAATCACATACTCGCTTATCCTCATTATGTCAGGTGTCCGAACCTGTACATACTCGGTATCTCTCTCCTCAGCCATTGCTCGAACCTCCATTTCATGTACTTGCAACTTTCTTGCTGTTCTATGCAAGAATAATAACACACAAAATAATATCTGTCAATACCTTGATGCAATATTATTGCAATTTTCTTGCAAGTCGTTGCAAGCCGCTTTCCTACTCGTATCTGGACGTAGCTTTCTATTCAGACAGCTTGTCAATAGAAGCAATCCATTCCAATATCTCATCAGCGGAAAGCGTACCTTCCTCCTTTTGCTTCCGTCTTAGTTTCATCCCCTCTGTTAATTCCGACAGCTGCGCTTGCAGATCGGTTCTTTCTGGATGCCTTTTTATCGCCATCTTAAACCGCATATACAATCTCCGGTATTCTTGAGTCAGGACGTCATATTTCATTTTCCTGGCCCTTGCTGCATTGGCCCCAACATCCCTGCAGGCTTTGCTACTATCCTGGGGAGACGGATACCCGCAGTAGAGTGAATCAGATCGTCCCACCGGAACAAAATACTGCCCGCAGTTTTTGCATTTGACGAACTTTGTCTTTGCATCCATGGCATGGGCAGCTTCAAATAGGATGAGCGACATCGATGACTTGATCGTGTAGATGGAATGAAACGCATTATCATAAAACATAATGTGGAAATCAATATGCTGGAAGTCCGTGTTATCAGCATACAGGCCCCAGAAGGCCATTACCTGATTTTCCTCATATTCCTCTCCCGATACCAGCATATTGAAGGAATGCTTAAACGCGACATAGGAATTTGCATATGCCGCATAGGCGGTCAACATTGCCTGACCGATGGTACTGATACCAAAGGTCTCAACGCCCGTTTCCTCCAGAACGAAAGATTTAATCTGATCTGTATCCTTATCCTTGTTGAGTGGGGCAATCAATTCTTTCAGTTCTTCTTCGTTAGCGCGATTGAAGTCAGCCATAAAGCCTGAAAAGTCCGCCAGAATCATCACCGCTGTGATTACCCCAAACTTCTCCAGACAGGCTTCATAAAGATTCATGAGTGCGTGACCACCGTTTTCTTTCAAATAAAGCTTAAAACTGAATACGAAACCTCATAAACATGAAACCCTGGTAGATTA
>CALZFY010000125.1:0-3772 GCA_945786935.1 uncultured Lachnoclostridium sp. | reverse complement strand
AAGGAACGGAAATCGGCAGAAGCTTTGAAGAGCTAGCCATGATCTACGATGGAGTGATCCATAATGACAAGCTTCGGGTCTGCTTTGACACCTGTCATACCCATGATGCAGGCTATGATATCGTTCATGATTTCGACGGGGTGATCGATCACTTTGATCGTCTCATTGGAAAGGATCAGATTGCAGCGATTCATTTAAATGACAGCAAAAATGTGCGGGGAGCTTCAAAAGACCGCCATGCCAATCTTGGACAGGGAGAGATTGGTTTTGAGGCACTTAAGAATATCGTATATCATCCGGATTTCATGTCAGTACCCAAAATTTTGGAAACACCCTACATTCCGGCGGAGGATGGAAGTAAGAACAGCTTCCCGCCATACAAGGAGGAGATCGCGAGACTTCGCAGATGCGTTAGGTGATTGAAAAAACCTACAGAAGATGCTATAATAAGTGCCTGCGAAACACTATTTACGTCCAACTTTGTGACTGTTTGGTACCTTCCGGATACGGATGATGCTGAACGGTTGCTCAATTTTATATAAAAGAAAGGAAATTCCATGAAGAAAATTATAGATTTGATCGAAGCTGAGGTTGTAAAGGCCTTTGAAGCGGCAGAAATTGATACTAAATTTGCAAAAGTATCTTTATCCAACCGACCGGATCTTTGTGAATATCAGTGTAATGGTGCCATGGCGGCAGCCAAGCAGTACCATAAGGCACCAATCATGATTGCAAATGCAGTGGTGGAGTACTTAGAGAAAAGTGCATGTTTTTCAGAAGTGACTGCAGTAAATCCCGGATTTATCAATATCAAGCTGGCACCTTCCTTCCTGTCAGACTACTTAAACGGCATGTCAGACAGTGAGCGTCTTGGCTGCGACAGGACAGAAAAGCCGGAGACCATCGTCATCGATTATGGCGGACCCAATGTTGCAAAACCGCTCCATGTGGGACATCTTCGTTCTGCCATCATCGGAGAAAGCGTAAAGCGTATCAGTAAGTTTATGGGTCATCATGTGATCGGTGATGTACACTTAGGAGATTGGGGACTTCAGCTTGGACTCATTATTACAGAGCTTCGGGAAAGAAAACCGGATCTTGTATATTACGATGAAAGCTTTGAAGGAGAATATCCGAAGGAAGCACCATTTACCATTTCCGAATTAGAAGAGATCTACCCTACAGCCAGTGGCCGTTCCAAGACAGATGAGGCTTACAAAGAGGCTGCCATGCAGGCAACTCATGAACTGCAGCAGGGAAGAAGAGGATATCGTGCACTGCTGCAGCACATTTTAAATGTATCTGTTACAGACCTGAAAAAGAACTATGAAAATCTGGATGTATCCTTCGACTTGTGGAAGGGTGAATCGGATGCCCAGGCTTATATCCCGGCTATGGTGGAAAGATTGAAGGCAGAAGGCTTTGCTTACATGAGCGAAGGCGCCCTGGTAGTAGATGTCAAAGAAAAAACAGACACCAAGGAAATTCCACCGTGTATGATCTTAAAATCTGACGGAGCAAGCCTTTATACGACCACGGACCTTGCTACTTTAGTACAGCGTGAAGAAGATTTCCATCCGGACAAGGTGATTTATGTGGTAGATAAACGTCAGGAAATGCATTTTATCCAGGTATTCCGTTGTGCAAAGAAGACCGGTATTGTAGGAGAAAATACAGAGCTGAAATTCTTAGGCTTTGGTACCATGAACGGCAAGGACGGAAAACCGTTTAAGACCCGTGACGGCGGTGTTATGAGACTGGAGACACTCATTGCGGATATCAATGAGCAGATGTACCAGAAAATTATGGAACGCGGGGAAATGTCTGAAGAGGATGCAAGAAAAACAGCGAAGATCATCGGTCTTTCTGCTGTAAAATACGGAGATCTTTCTAACCAGGCATCCAAAGATTATATCTTTGATATTGACAGATTTACTTCTTCTGAAGGAGATACAGGTCCATATATCCTTTACACCATTGCCCGTATCAAGTCTATTTTAAGAAAATATGAAGAGCTGAAGGGAAGCATTCCTTCCTTAAAGATTGGTGAGCCTACCAACGAGAGTGAAAAAGCACTGATGTTAGAGCTTACCAAATTCAATGCCATGATGGAAAATGCCTGTGCAGAACAGGCTCCCCATAAGGTTTGTGCATTTATCTACGATCTGGCAAATGCATTTAACAAATTCTACCATGAAACAAAGATTATGGGAGAGGAAGATGAGAAGAAACAGGCATCCTATATTGCCCTTTTGATTCTCACCAGAAAAGTATTAGAAACATGTATCCATGTGCTTGGTTTTGAAGCACCGGAAAGAATGTAATATGAAATGATAATTTAGAGCCTGCATAACAAAACTGCTGTTATGCAGGTTTTGTGTTTCCAAATATTCATCACATCATTTTTGTTACTTCCGCAAGGTTCTGGTAGAACTTTTTACCGATTTGGGATATACTGTTCTTACGTGAGAAAAAGGAGAGCTGTTTTTCGTTTTGGATGCGATAGTGTTATGAAATGTTAAAGAAGAAATGGATGAAATACCTTTTGATCCTGCTGACGTTTCTGGCGGTAGCAGGGGGAGTTAAATTTTTATATGATGATTATTATACATTAAAAGAAGCTGATCTCATTCTGTTTATGGGTCAGAGCAATATGAGCGGTGCAGGGGGCGACGCGGCGCTGGCACCGGAACTGATCAAGGGAGCGGGCTATGAATATAAGGCCATTACCCGTCCGGAGGAGCTGTGTATCCTACAGGAACCCTTTGGGGAGAAGGAGCATAAGGAAGGATATTTGGATGATCGGGAGCTTCTGGAAAGAGGCGGGTCTTTGGTAACCTCTTTCGTGAATGCATATTATAAAGAGACGAGGGAACGTGTCGTTGCGGTATCCGCATCCCGTGGTTCTGCTCAAATCAGTTCCTTTAACCGCTATCTGGTGGAGGATGTGATCGAGCGGCTGGAAAATGCAAAAAAAGTTATGACAGAGCAGAAGGTCAATATCCGTCACATTTACATGGTATGGTTTCAGGGAGAGACCGATGCTTACTGTGCCACTACTTCAGATCAGTACATTGGAGGAATGCAAAATCTGTTACATACCCTGCAGCCCTATGGAGTGGAGCGGTGCTTCCTGATCCAGATTGGAAATGTGACCATGGCAGGAGAGACCATCGATACCTCCTATATTCAGGATGTGCAGGAAGCCCTGTGTGCCGGAGATGATAATTTTGTACTGGTTTCCACCTTGCCAAAAGAAATCAGTGAACCGCCCTATATGGAAGACGGCATCCATTTTACCCAGACCGGGTTAAACCTCATTGGTGAGGATGCGGGACAAAAGGCCGGAAGCTATGTAAAATCTGTGACCAAAGGAAGGTAATGAGCGTGAAAAAAGAATCCTTTTTATTAAAATGCTGGCATGTAGTATGGCCATTGCTGATCTATGTGACTGCCCAGAATGTGGTAAGTATCCTCGGAACGCTGGTGATGATGATCGTTGGCAGCCTGTCCGGTGCGGATGCATCGGGGATGGTGGATGTGAATGCTTTGACCCAATCCGTGATGGAGCAGTATTATCAATATGCCATACTGTTTCTCATCCTTGCGGCACTGGTCTGCATCCCCATTTATTACAGAATGTATAAAAAGGATGGGATCCGTGAGGGAAGGGTCAAAAGAAACATTCCCATGGGAAATAAAGATTACTGTGCAGTGATCCTTAGCGGGGCAGCTTTGGCAGTGGGGATGAATAATCTGATCTCTTTAACCC
>CALZFY010000124.1:0-3847 GCA_945786935.1 uncultured Lachnoclostridium sp. | reverse complement strand
CATTGCAAAATCAGTAGCTTCTCTGGTAGTAGGCATGTTCGCACCTTCTGCGATAACTTTACATCCGTTAGCCAGTAATGTTTTTACGCCGTCTAAGTCAAGTTCATTCTGTGTTGCACATGGCAGGTAGATGTCACATGCAATGTTCCAGATACCTTTTCCTTCTGTGTATACAGAACCCGGTACTGCATCTGCGTATTCTTTGATACGTCCACGGCGAACTTCCTTGATTTCTTTTACAACATCCAGATTGATACCGTTTGCATCGTAAATGTATCCGTTAGAGTCATTCATGGCAACAACCTTTGCACCAAGCTGTGTAACTTTTTCTACTGCGTAGATCGCTACGTTACCGGAACCTGTAACAATGACTGTCTTTCCTTCCAGTGTATCGCCGGCTGCTTTTACCATTTCATCCAGAATGTATACAAGACCGTATCCGGTTGCCTGTTTACGAACTAAAGAACCGCCCCATGTGAGACCTTTTCCTGTAAGCACTCCTTCATAAAGTCCTTTCAGTCTCTTGTACTGACCGTACATATATCCGATTTCACGGGCACCTACACCGATATCACCTGCAGGAACGTCCTGATCAGCACCGATATATTTCTGAAGCTCTGTCATAAAGCTCTGGCAGAATGCCATAACTTCTCTGTCAGATTTACCCTTCGGGTCAAAGTTGGAACCGCCTTTACCGCCTCCGATTGGAAGACCTGTTAAGGAATTTTTGAAAATCTGTTCAAATCCAAGGAATTTTAAAATGCTCTGGTTTACTGAAGGATGGAAACGAAGACCTCCTTTGTATGGTCCGATGGCACTGTTAAACTGTACACGATAGCCTTTGTTTACCTGAACCTTACCCTGATCATCTACCCATGGTACTTTAAAGGAAATGATTCTTTCCGGCTCAACCAGTCTTTCCAGAATACTTTCTTTTCTGTATAATTCCTCATTTGCATCAATGACAACCTTTAAGGAATCAAGTACTTCTTTGACTGCCTGATGGAATTCCGGTTCTCCCGGATTCTGTGCAACAACGCGTTCGTAAATTTCTGATGTATAAGACATAGCTTCTTCCTCCTACTCTGCCCTTCGTGGGCATCACAATAAATTTGTATACAATTATACAATATCACTTTGATGTAGTAAAGTATTTTTTTATTTTTTTCCTCGTCGCTATCACAAAAAATGAGAGACTTTTTACGGTCTCTCATTAGCACTGCTTATATTTCGCACATATTTTGCACTCTTTTATCTGATTTTTGTTATTCTCCATCACTGATACGGCCGAAAAATGTAAGACAGTACAGTCCGCAGATTCCAACCAACGCATAGATAATTCTGGATACCCATGTAAGATTACCGAAAAGCCATGCAACCAGATCCAATTCAAAAAAACCTACCAGGCCCCAGTTGATAGCACCGATCAAAGTAATCACCAATGCTGTATAGTCAAGCGTTCGATTCATACCAAAACCTCCTGAAAAACTGTTTGCTGCTGTAATTTTTTCAGCAACAACTACTTCTCTTTCAGTTTTGCCCTTCTATGGAAGTTTTATACATTATAGGTGAGATAAGTTTCTCCCTCCAGTGTTTTCCAAAGAAAGCTTCCATCCTCCAGCATCAGATAGCTGTGAGCACTGCCTTCCTTGGGAATGGACACAGAGCCCGGATTGAGATATACATAATTTTCGTGCTCCCACACTCCCGGAACATGGGTATGTCCGTGAAGCAGAATATCCCCTTTCTTTAAAGGGGGAACATTTTTTTCATTATGTATGTGCCCATGGGTGGCAAAGATCATGTGATCCTTTTCATACAATATGCAATAGTCTGCCAGAACCGGAAACTCCAACACCATCTGGTCAACCTCTGCCTCACAGTTTCCTCTGACACATAAGATTTCTTCTTTTATGTCATTGAGCATGGAAATTACCTGCTTTGGTGCATAATCCTTTGGCAGATCATTTCTTGGTCCGTGATATAAGATATCTCCCAAAAGCAGCAGCTTATCCGGCTGCTCTTTTTTCCATGCTTCCAGTAGCTTTCCACAGTAATAAGCAGAACCGTGGATGTCCGATGCGATCAAAAGCTTCATTATTTTCTCCTAACCGTTGATTCCCTTTAAATCTTCAAATGCCTGAAGATCGGATGCTGTAATTCTTACATTGGTCGTCATATTTTTTCCTTCCGGTGTGGTAACAGTGACTTCGATCACTGTACCTTCCTGGATACCTGCAGACTGAACTGCCTGTAAAAATGCCGGAAATCTCGGATGATTTCTGCAAAATGTATCCCATGATTTTTTAGCTTTGAAAATTGCTGCCGGATTAAATGCCATGATTTTTCTCCTTTCGTATCTGTCCAGTACCTTCCAGATATGAGCAAAATTCGGAATTTTCTTTCGAAAACCCTCGCGGAACAGTGGCTTCTGAACGGTTACATAGTTTAGTGTTTTTTCTTTATTAGTTCCTGTACGGTTAAAGTTTCTCCCGTCACCGTAAAATGCACATCATACTGTGCGAATTCTACTCCATAAACCCTTGTTTCATCTGTATCATAGGCCGGACGCGGATCCTGTCTTAATACCCCAAGGACCGCCTCCCTTTTATCTTCCGGATAAAGCTCTAAAAGTTCCTTTGGAAAGACAACCTGAAGCTCTTTTTCTTTCACTGTCCCTGCAAAGCCTTCCGTGGCGTCAGGATGACTGTCCGCATAGGTGATATAGGGTTTAATATCATAGATGGGGGTTCCATCTAAAAGATCAGCACCGGACACATGAAGTACCGGACCTATTTTTTCATCGTAAGTGATCTTCTCCAGACGAACCGAAGAAAGGCCAATATCATTTGGCCGATAGGGTGATCTTGTAGCAAATACTCCCATCCGCTTTTTGCCTCCAAGGCGCGGTGGTTTTACTGTCGCTGACCAATGCTTCTTTTCCGATTTGGAAAATTTCCATAAAAGCCAGATATGAGAAAACTCTTCCAACCCCCGAAAAGCTTCCGGATTGCGAAACTCAGGTTCAAAGGTTATGGTTCCCTTTAATTGAGGAACCAATCCACTCTGCCTTGGGATTCCAAATTTTGATGGAAAATCCGTGTGAATATGTCCAATAATCTTCATTACTTTCTGATCCAGGTATGAACAGTCTCTGTTCCCGGCCTGCAAAGCTGAAGTGTCTTTCCGTCACTTAAAAATTCATAGGTAAATTCCATGGTATCACTGCCAAACACCAGTGTCATCAAAAGAGAACCATCCTCTTTCTGCTCCACAACACTGAAGGTTCCCGGAGTTTCACTTTCAGATCCTTTGATCATCATGGTACCGTCTTCATGAAAAATGTAACGGTTGTCACTCTTGTCCGCCCATTCTCCGATAAATCCGCTGGCACGCTCATCAGTCAACGGAAGTAATTCCACATTGTTCTGGAGAAGGTATACCTTTTCCTGCGATGTGGCATCCTGTAAATATAAACCATAGCCTGTGTCATCTGTGGAAACATAGAAGTATCTCTCTTCTCCGTCTGCATCCATCGTAAGTTTTAATGCAATATTGTTATCTTCATCAAATCCGCAGGAATAGGTAAATGCATCCCCTGAAGCTTCACCGGTTCCTTCCTTTGTAAAAATGTAGGTACCTTCCCCATCCTGTACCTTCCATTCTTTAGAAAGAACACCCATGATTACGGCGCTGTGCTCCATGCCAATGGATTCAAAAGCTGCTTCCACCTTTTCTCTTTGTGCCTCTTCCTTGCTCTGGCATCCGGTAAGAGCGAGCATTCCGGCAAATAAAAGCACGAATAATCTCTTTTTCATAATATACTTCTCCAATATTTTCAATATAC
>CALZFY010000123.1:0-3848 GCA_945786935.1 uncultured Lachnoclostridium sp. | reverse complement strand
GTCTGTCATATACAAGATATTCTATTATTTCCTCATTCTCATTTAAGATAACTCTAGAATTTCCATTCGCACCGTATGATATCATAAAATCACATCCTTCGTCTGCGAAGTATTGTTGATATATAGTACGATATCCATCATATATTTCATTTGTTTCCATTAATGTCACATAATCACAGATCGCAGGAATAGAAATATCATCCTCTTTCATATTTTCCATTGATTCATCCATTAAATCGTGTTGAATGACAAAACCATTATCCTGTGAACTGAATATTCTAATGGTCTTTCGTGGCATCATTCCCTGCGGTCCTGCTCCTGTAACATAGTTTATGATGACAATCACATCCTTTGCACCATCTCCATCTATATCCTGAAATCCAACCGCTTCAACACTATCAAACATTCCTACACTATCATTCTCTGTACTATTATTTTCATAACACTCCGGAAAATAATATATAATTTGATTGTCTTTTGCCAGCACAAATGAAACATCTTCCCAGAGCGTTTCATAAGTCGGCAGATAAGATACAAACTGTACTTCACCCCAATCATTCAATTCTACATCAAAGGATTGTTCAGTTATAACCCGGCTTTCATCTAATCTCTCTCCTGATGGATATTATACTTCAATATCTGCTACATCTGTCAATTGCTGTATTTCTTTCGTACCATCGAAATATAAAATGACTTGTTCATCAAATTGTTCTTCACCTGATAGAATTATTTCTACATAATCCTCATGCCAGGTAACCTTCCAACAGCTGCTACTGATGCTTGCACCGTCATTGTGCAATTCAAAATCTGTTTGCGATATCTTATCTTCGCCTTCTTTAAGGACTAACCGTCCACTTGCTGAACCAAAAGGCCATTCCGGTTCTCCAACAGCTTGAAGTATCACTTCATATTTTTTATCTGGTGAAACGGATGTATCGCAAGTTATCTTCTTGTAATTTACCGTATACGAAATGCAACACCAAAATACTACAAACAGTGCAATGAGCGAGCCCATAATACATAGCATAAATTTTTTCATTGATATAGCCCCCTTTTTAATGTCCACGTATATCCAGTTCTTCCAATGGAGAATTTCCACTTCCCCATGAATATACAATGTAATAACCGCTGTCCTTTATTTCTTCCGTAAATTGTAGTGTCCCGTGATCAATCACCTCAATGTGCTGCCCTTCCTGAGTTTCCACTAAATATTCCCATTCATTACTTCTGTAATCTGAATAGTAAGCATCCAATTCTTCCAAAGACAAATCACTTCGAACTAAAATTGCTCCGAAATACTGCATTCCATTTCCGTTACCCGTCAGCTTCCCAGCCTGTGACAACGACTCTATCAATTCTGCTTCCTCTGGCAGCGGGATTTCACATAATGCCCTTTCCACCTTATAGGCTGTATAGTTATTTATAAGTGGAATTGAAATCGCACCGCCTATCAATACAACTGCTGCCAATATTCCAACTAACTTTAATTTATTCATGTGTCCTCCTTTTTTACATCCCGTTCCTTTCTAATACATCTTCTATTGCGTCAATTGCTTTTTTTGCAAAATTTATCTTTGTATCACAAATCAATTCATCATTATCGGATATTTTTATCTCTGCAATAATACGGTCATTGCCTTCTACATATTCCGTATTGCCGCCTATAGTCATCCAAATGATTTCTACATCTTCCTGTGCTATTTCCCCCTCTATTTCTACTGTAAATTGCACCCCATCGAAAAACGCTGCTTCTGATTGTGCATTTATAACTAACTTATTTTCCTGCTTATATATTTCAATAGAATTATATCCCTCCTTCGAACTAATAAATAATTCATCTCTGTTTACAGGAACAACAAATAGTTCTTCTGGTTCATCTACATTCTTTTCAGACAAATAAGACGCAACTACTATAAACATAAGCATAACAACTGCCGCCAGCATTCCAACTAATTTTAATTTCTTCATGTGTCCTCCTTTCTTTTCTTACACATGTAAGATTACCATAGAACACCATTATTATCAAATCATTCTTTAATCCGGTATTGGTAACCGGGTATCTGCATAATTCCGTCATTTAGGATTTCATTCCCCAAATACTGAAAACTGCCATCCTCTGCAAATCTTACCGTAAGTTCATGGGTGATGACTGCATCATCGCAAATGACCATGTCGCAAACCGCCTCAACTGTTAATGTGACTGTTCCATCTTCATTTTCTTTGATGTCGACAACCTCCGGCAAAGATGTTCCAAAGAAAGTAGGAGCATAATTGAAGCATCCAAGTCTCGCCCAAAGATAGGTCTGGTTTTCCTCATCAAATACTGCATACTCTCGTATCTGCTCCGCTGTTATGGGGAGATACTCCATAATCAGACTTTCGAATTCTTCTTTCGGGATGCCATTTGGATAATCTTCGGAATTGAACTTTTCTCCATATTTCATGCCATAAAGATATTCAAACATTCCGTTATAATCCAACTCACTCATATTTTCTACATTCCAGTTGGAACACAAAAGGTTCTGTCCCTGATATCCAAGCCCCCGAACACAACGTTCAGACATTTCACGCTGTTCCTCTGTCATAGGTTTTATTCTGATCAGGCAGCTTCCATCCATAATTTCACTAACCTCCGGCGGCTCTGGCACACACAGTTCATAGCAGAACCATCCTTTTTCCGTGTATTTCCATTCTTTGAGTCTCGTATAAGAAATGCACGAAATTCCCGGCTTGTTGTCAGCATTCCAGATTCCTCTTGTACTCACAACATACATATCCGTTCCATCAAAAATGAATTTCATTCTGCCCAGTCCACCATCGTTGTGGATTTCATAAATCACTGCAGAGCCTCTTTTCCCGTCCATACATTCTTTCAGAAAACTGTCAACACTTTCATAGTTCCCCATGTTAGAATACGTTACCATCGTAGCAATTGGATATCCTGCGTCCTTTACCTTCTTCTGCATTTCAAGAACCGTTTGTTCATCCAAAACAACATTGGATGCTGTCCCTTTATCTGCAGTTTCATAAATATCAATATAAAGTTCCATCAGCTTTTTGCAGTCAGTCTCAGCTTCTTCCCTTTCCTGTTCATCTACCGGAAGGTCGTAGCCCTTTTCCCATTGTTCTGCAGCCTCTTTCTCGGCACTTTTTGTTTCCTCCGTGGAAGATACTTCTTCCGTATCTTCCACAAGAGATTCACCCGCAACACTATCTTTTTTTCCACAGGCACACAGGTCGCACCCAATCAGAAATACCATAATCAGCAGAATGCTTTTTCTCTTTAATTCCATAATATCATCCTTTCTTTCAAAGCACATTTAATGTGCTTTTGCTATTGGCGGCAGTTCCAACTCTATTTGTTCTATAGAATTGGAAAGGTATCTGAAAGTTCCGTCTTCAAATGGCTGGACCACAACCGTATTCCGAAAAGCGAGATCAGAATTATAATCCGGCCATACTCCATCCACAATAAGAGTAATCGTTCCGTCCGTGTTTTCTTTATAATCAACCACCTCTCCAAAAGGCGGATATGGACTGGCATAAATCATTTCATATTCATAACTGTTGTGGTCTGCGTTGTATCTACAATGTTCTCTCAACTGCTCCACAGACACCGGGAAATAGGTAGTCATTATTTTTTCATACTCCTCTGCCGGAATTTCCCATCCTTGTGTCTTCAGATTTTTGCCTGTATAAATCCGATAGATATCTTCATACATGCAAGGCATCAAAATATCCTCTACATTGCTACTGTTCCAGTTTGTGACAAGCACATTGTAATTCACATAGCTTAGACAATATGTAATGACCTCCAATTTGTAGTTTCGTGGATTTACCTGTATACT
>CALZFY010000122.1:0-3935 GCA_945786935.1 uncultured Lachnoclostridium sp. | reverse complement strand
CAGATTTCCATCCGGTGTTGTCACCAGGTCGATTTCCGGATATACCCTGGAAAGCTTCTTTTCCAGAACAATCATGGAGAACACAGAGGTACCTGCAGAAACATTTCCTGTGCGCACCTTTACGCTGTTTGTGGCAACCATACCGGTTCCCCCGTCACCTTCCGGCGGACAAAGAGGGATTCCTGCCTTCAAACCGCCTGCAGGATCTAAAAGCTTTGCGCCTTCTTCTGTCAGTACGCCTGCCGGTTCTCCTGCCAGTAAAACCTTCGGTAAGATCTCTTTTAATTTCCATGGATAAGACTTTTTGGCCACAAGTGCATCGAATTTATCCAGCATTTTCTCATCAAAGTCTTTGGTATCAATATCAATAGGAAACATGCCTGATGCATCATCTGCTCCAAGTACCTTTTCCCCGGTCAACATCCAGTGAACATAACCTGCTAAAGTGGTCATATACCGGACATCCTTAAGATATGTATGATCCTCCAGTACAGACTGGTATAAATGGGCAATACTCCATCTTTGTGGAATCTGATAATCAAATTCCTTTACAAGAACGCTGACAGCTTCATCTGTCATGGTATTTCTCCACGTTCTAAAGGGCGCCAGTAAACGATTTTCTTCGTCAAATACCAGATATCCGTGCATCATGGCACTGATACCGATGGCTCCGATGTTTTCCAGCTCTACATCGTAGTCTTTTTTAACATTGGCCTTCAATTCGGCAAAGCAGGACTGAAGTCCCTGCCATACTTCATCCAAATGATAGGTCCAGATGCCGTTTTCCAAACGGTTTTCCCAGGAAAATCCTCCCTGGGCAAGCATTTTGTGATTGCGGTCTAAAAGAACGCCTTTGATTCTGGTAGAGCCAAGCTCGATTCCCAAAACCGTATTCCCATTTAAAATATTATTTTTTGCTGATATGTTATCCATGTTTTCCTCCGGCATGAGCAATACCTTTTATAAAATAACCAACAGTCCTATAGATTATAGCAAACTATAGGACTGTTGTCAAAATAGATTATACAATTCCACAAAAAATCACAATTATACGTACGATTGCTGCGCAAATCCACGCAATCCCACATTGCTCCAGTGCAACTCCAAGTGCCCATCTGCCACCCAGCTCCTGTTTAATGGATGCAATGGCTGCCACACAGGGCGTATAAAGAAGGCAGAAGACCAAAAGCGCTGCTGCTGCCCCCGGAGTCAGTACACTCATCAGTGCTGCCTGCGTTCCAAAGAGTACAGTCAACGTAGATACCACACTCTCCTTTGCAAGGAAACCGGTCACAAGGGCTGTACAGACTCTCCAGTCTCCAAATCCAAGTGGTGCAAAAATCGGAGCTATAAAACCTGAAACAGCTGCCAGAATGCTGTCTTCTGCATTGGCAACCATGCCAAAATGCAGGTTGAAATTCTGTAAAAACCAGATGATCACCGTGGCAATAAAGATTACCGTAAAGGCTCTTTCCAGGAAATCCTTTGCCTTTTCCCAGAGAAGCTGAGCCACATTTTTCAGCCCCGGCATACGATAATTTGGAAGCTCCATCACAAAAGGAACCGCCTCACCTTTGAACATGGTGCTTTTAAATATCATCGCTGTAATGATTCCTACAAAGATTCCAAAGAAATACAGTCCTACCATAATAAGTCCGCTGTATTTCGGGAAAAATATCTGTGTAAAAAATCCATAGATCGGAAGCTTTGCCGAACAGCTCATAAACGGAGTCAGCATGATGGTCATTTTACGGTCACGTTCTGAAGGCAGAGTTCTGCTTGCCATGACCCCCGGTACCGTACAGCCAAACCCAATGAGCATCGGCACAATGCTTCGTCCGGAAAGACCAATCTTACGCAGAAGCTTATCCATCACAAAGGCAACCCTGGCCATATATCCTGTATCTTCCAGTAAGGAAAGGAAGAAAAATAATACAACGATAATCGGCAGAAAGCTGATGACACTTCCCACACCGGCAAAAACTCCGTCCATGATCAGGGACTGTAAAGCATGATTCACGCCAAACCGTGCAAGAAGTTCACCTACCACACCGGTCAGTGCTTCTACACCCAGCTCGACAATTCCCTGAAGCCAGGCACCGATCACATTGAAGGTCAGATAAAACACCAGTGCCATGATTCCGACAAAGCATGGAATTGCGGTATACTTTCCGGTCAGAATCTTATCAATTCTGCGGCTTCTTGCATGCTCTTTACTCTCCTGAGGCTTGACTACCGTGCGGTCAACCAGTTTCCTGATAAAAGAAAATCTCATATCTGCAATGGCAGCGGCACGATCCAGACCACGTTCCTCTTCCATCTGGGTAATAATATGCTCCAGCATCTCTTCTTCATTTTTTGAAAGAGACAGCATGGAAAGGATTCTTGGATCCCCCTCCACCAGCTTGGTGGCTGCAAATCTCACCGGAATTCCGGCATTTTTCGCATGATCCTCTATGAGATGTATGATTCCGTGAAGGCAGCGGTGAACCGCACCACCGGCTTCATCCTTATCACAAAAATCCTTTCTCTGAGGACGTTCCTGATAGGAAGCCACATGGATCGCATGCTTTACCAGCTCATCCACACCTTCATTTTTAGCAGCGGAAATAGGAATGACCGGAATGCCCAGCATTTCTTCCATCTCATTGATATAGACAGCACCCCCGTTACCGCGTACCTCGTCCATCATATTTAAGGCAAGTACCATTGGCACATCCAGCTCCATCAGCTGCATGGTAAGATAAAGATTTCTCTCTATGTTGGTAGCATCCACGATATTAATGATGCCCGCCGGTTTTCCGTTGATGATAAACTGTCTGGTTACGATCTCCTCACTGGTATAAGGAGACATGGAGTAGATTCCCGGCAGGTCTGTAACCAATGTATTGGCATGGCCCTTCATAGGTCCACTCTTTTGTTCTACCGTAACTCCGGGGAAATTTCCTACATGCTGATTGGAGCCTGTCAGCTGATTAAACAATGTAGTCTTACCACAGTTTTGGTTTCCTGCCAGAGCAAAGGTCAATTTTGTATCCTTTGGCAATGGATTTTCTGTGGCTTTCTCATGGAATCTTCCGCCTTCTCCAAGTCCAGGGTGTTCTTTTTTCGGTTTCCTGTTTCTCGCCGACCGGGATTCTTCTGTTTTCACCTCATCCACCGGTCTTACTTCTATTTTTCCGGCATCCTCTAAACGCAGGGTTAATTCATATCCGTGAATTCGAAGCTCGATGGGGTCCCCCATAGGTGCATATTTTACCACCTTCACTTCTGCTCCGGGAATCACACCCATGTCCAGAAAGTGCTGACGGAGCTGTCCTTCTCCGCCTACACATGTTACCACTGCACTGCTTCCGATCTTTATATCCTTTAATGTCATCTATGTACACTTCCTTTTCTGATTTCACGAATAATATACAGCTAATCCCAGTTTGTTGCAACTACTTTTTGGGGATTTTTTTGATTCATTTTCTTTCGAGGGACGCCCTGATGACTTGCCCCTGTTCACCTCAGGCGTCGTCCTCCTCAACTAAGTCTAAGTATCACTAGCCACTCGCAGGAGAGCCTGCTTCGCGGAGTGATACTAAGACTGGATTTTCGGACTCCTTGGGCTAATTCGGTGCACAGGGGCAAGTCATCCGGGCTGTTCCTTGAGAGAATATAATGTCTTAAATAATGAAGTATTCACTCAAACATACTTGCTACATATTTCATCAGCTCTATTTGTGTGTATTAACATTAGATTCACAGCCTGGAGGAGTAAGGTTGCACCACGCAGCGTTAAGCGGAAGAGCCCGAAAATCACCTCTTAGAAACACTCCACGAAACAGGCTCTCGCGCAAATCTTTAGTATTTTTTCGATGACATTCAAAAAGCAATGTTCCGCGAGGGTTTTCGTAAGAAAATCCCGAGTTTTGCAAGCAAAAATCCATTTG
>CALZFY010000121.1:0-4103 GCA_945786935.1 uncultured Lachnoclostridium sp. | reverse complement strand
CAGGTTCAGAAAGATCAGCGACAAAATGCATAACGCAGAAGCCTGGGGCAGGGATGTAGAGAGCGGAAAGAACCAGTTCTTTGAAGTGACTTTTACCTTTCAGGGCTACGCAAAAACGTTGGACGAGTTGAATGCAAATGGTAATGACCTTCATGCAAAGGCGTTAGGGAAAAATATTGCACTGGTTTCCTGCTATGGGGTAGAACCTGAAGCCTATAAATCAGGGTTCCCGGTAAATCAGATGTTCCGATCAAAACTTGGACCGGTAAAAACGATGACGGCAAAATCCCACCTGATGGACATCTACTCCTTATCCACGATTTTTAACCATACAAAGTCAAGCTTTTACCATAAAAATGGTGTCTATCTTGGAAGGGATCTGATGACTTCAAGACCCATCACCCTTGACCCATACGATCCATCCTTAGAAGCACACAATATGATCTTTGCCGGAAAGACCGGTACCGGAAAGTCCGCAACCATCAAAATGTTTCTGTCAAGGGCTGCAGATTTTGGGCTTAAATACTGTTCAGTAGATTCGGAAGCCCGGGGAAGACAGGGTGAGTATTCCATTCTTACCAAAAAGCTTGGCGGAGAAAATTTCCAGATCCATTCCGGCAGTCATGAAATCGTAAACCTGTTTGAAGTGTCCGAAGAAATGGAATATGACGAGACTACAGGGCAGGAAGTTGTAAGGTTTTTCTTAGTTAATCGTATATCTATTATAAAGGGAATTTTAATGACCATGATTACCTATGGCAAAAGCAGCCCGTCGTTTGAAGATTTAACTGCCATGGAGTCAATTGTGGAAGACATTATATCTTACCTTTATGAGATCCGGGGGATTGTAGATGGCGTTCCTGAAAGCCTCTACGCAAGTGCAGCCGGCTATTCCACTGTTAAAAAGCCGCTGCCTACCATTACGGACTTTTATATTGAGACTTTAAAGAGACAGCAGAGCAATACTTATAAGCACCATGAAAAAGGCTATGCTCTGATTTTGGATGCATTAAAGACCTATGTAAAAGAGCTGTATTACATCCCAGGGATCATCCGTGTTCTTACAAAAGAAGAATACGAAAAACTGCCTATGGATCAAAATGGACACAGATATTTTGTGACAGAGGGCGGAGAGCATCTGATGGCAGTCATGATCAAAGGTGTCCGTTCCTATTATGACGGCCAATCTACCATTCAGGTGAATATGGACACACCTGCAATTAACATTGATATTTCTCAGTTACCGGCAAATGATCTGCCGATTGGTATGGTTATTGCCACCAATTTCCTCAATGAAAATATCATAAAGAAAAACTCTGCAAACCCGAAACGGTTACAAAAGAGGGCGATCTTAATTGATGAGGCTCACAGAATGTTTCCCTATCCGGAGCTTCGAAGATTTATGTCCGATTTATACCGGTCTGCAAGAAAGAGATATATTGTTCCAATCTGCTGCACGCAGTCTCTTTCTGACTTTAAGCTTTACGATGAGACAAAGGAGATCGTAAAACAGTCCCCTATGATCTTCCTGTTAAGGCAGGATGCGCAGGACCGGGAGTATATCGAAGAATCAACCCGTATGTCACCGGGGCAGTTATCCCATCTGTTCCAGCTTGGCGGTTCCACAAGAAATGATGGAAGTGTCGCCCAAAAGGGACAGGTCTGCATGGTGATCAATCATCATGTGGTATTTGCAAAGATTGATTACCTCAGGTATACGGAAACTGACGTGGTCGAGACAAATATGCAGGTGATTGACCAGCATATCAGGGAGAGAAGGAGTAAAGAATATGCGAAGAAGAGTCATTAAAAGCAAACTTTTATCTGTTCTTTTTGTGTTTTCTATGGTGTCCGTTTTCTCCATGCTTTCAAGTCCAATCAAGGTGGAAGCTTCCTGGATCAACCGGGAACAGTCAGGAATCTACTATGAGGACAGTGGGGGAGGACTGGGTCAGGGAATCGGGCAGCTTGATGAGGATGAAAATGCCGAAGAGGTCAATGTGGATGAAGGCTCCGGATTCTTTCTGGAGCTTATCAATACCATACTTTGCTGGTTGCTTAGCACCATTGGCAGGACACTGTTTGGTCTTTTGGATTTGGTTGGGGCATCCTTGGACCAGCTCATCTATGGCCGTCTTGTTGCCAGTAATACCTTATTTACCTTTGACCTTGGAAAAGACAACATATACGGAATCGTATCTTCTGCAGTATACGGCATCCTCTCATCAGGGATCATAGCTTTATTGATTCCGGTATTTATGGGAAAGGTCGTATTAAGCGCATGGAAAAAGGGTGATCTTGCCATGTCCGGCCTGAAAGATGCATTTGGATTCTTTGTTTTATCCTTATTGCTCATTGTTCTGATGCCATATTTTCTGGATGTGATGCTGTTTATCAGGGACAGCCTTCTTTATGTGATCGGTACGGACGGCGCAAGCAGCCTTTTTGGTTCAGGCAGTGCCACCAGTATCATTGCTGTATTAAGCGAATCTGCGAACGAGAACATTATTTCTGGAGTTGTATTTGTCGTAGCAGTCATGCTGAACCTCTACTTTTTGATTGGATATGTAGGCATTGCACTGTCAATGACTGCAAATTTTATTCTGTTTCCTATGGTTGTTATCAAAACCGCTTTTGATAAACAGGTTCTGAAGAACTGGCTGTGGGAAATGGTCTCCTGTATGAGTGTGCCGATCGTGGATGCAGTGCTGATCATGATTCCATCATTTTTAGGCATGTACGCATCGCAGCTGACCACCCTGGATGCAATCGGAGTGGCGGTCGTTCAGTTGATCATCTGTTATCTGATCATTCCGATCAGGTCCTATTCCAGAGGTATTTTGGGACTTCGCACAAACCCACTGGAAAGCTCCGGGCTTGCGGCAGCCTCCTTTATGGGTATGGCAGCAGCAAGGGGAATCAAAAATGCATTCTCAGAATCAAGGGATGCAAAGAAAAATGCGGAACTTGACAGACAAAGAGCTGAACAGGAAGAAGACCTTGCGGAACTTGAAAGGGAAGAGACTGCAGGAGGTTATGGAAGACAGTATGAAGCCAATGAAGGAAAAATGCCTTCCACCGACGAGATCCAAAGGATGATCAATAAGAAAAATGGAATCGATCCATTGGAAAAAGATGAAGAACCCGAGGAAAATCCGCTGGGAGAGTTACAGTCCTATGCCGGTGAATTACAGTCCCATATTTCTTCACAGGAGGAAGATGATATCCCGCTTCCAAAAGAAGCCTTTCTTTCACAGGAGGAAAAGGAATCACAGAAAAAACGTCTGCAGGAGTTAGAAGGGGAACTTCAGGACGCTCATGATCGGAAGAATTCCTATGAAGCGGAGAGGACCGGTGTACTTTCTGATGATTCACTGGATACGTTAGAAAAGGCAGAAAAGATTAAGGACCTTGATAAGGCCATTTTGGATGAGAACGAAACAATAGACGGGCTGGAAAAGGAGAGGGAAGCTTTGCTTAGTGTAGATGATAAGATCCGCCTGGCAAATCAAAAGAAAGCGTCTTTGGAAGATCAGTATCACAATACTTCTAAAGAAGCGGGGCTCGATCCGACCACAAAGGAGAACCGCCTGGAGGCCATCAATGATGAGATCAAGGCAGTGGATGAAGAAATTTCGTTCTTACAAAGGCAGAAGCAGAAGATGCAGATTGCCAATGAAAAAGAAGCGTTGGGAAAAGAACCGGCAACACTTTGGCAGGAATATGCCAATCTGAAGGATTCGTGTGAAAAATTGAATCAGGAGCGGGAAGAACTGGTCCGAAAACGCGATAGTTTAACTTCCAGGCAGGGAAATTTCCTTGTAGGAAGTGCCGAACATGAAAGGTTTTCCAAAGAGATTAAAGGAATAGACCAAAGAATCGGGAAGATCGATCAGGAGATTGGTGATAATGTTGCAGAGCAAAACATGATTTCCGGTGCCCTTTCCAGACAGAATTCTAAATTACGCGATATGCAGGCCTACAACTTACATGAGAGAGTCAAGGCACAGGACGCATACGATGCTTCCAAAAGTAAGGTGGCAGAGATTGAACAAATGCTAAGTGATGCGGATACGAAAAAGGTTCCTTATCTGGCAGATGGA
>CALZFY010000120.1:0-4169 GCA_945786935.1 uncultured Lachnoclostridium sp. | reverse complement strand
CTTACTGTGCAACCTGTGATGGAATGCTCTACCAGGGAAAGAAAATCGCGGTAATCTGCAACGCCGCAAAGTATGAACATGAGGTGGAATATCTTGCCGGTCTGGCAGATCAGGTATATTATTTTCCAACCTTTGAAAGTTCAATAGAGTCTGACAATGTGGAAGTTTTCAAGGACAAGCCTGTGAAGATCACGGGGGATACCAGGGTGCGTTTTCTGACTCTTCGATCCGGAGAGACTCTGGAAGTAGACGGCGTATTCTGTCTTAGAAATGCCATTGCACCTTCCAACCTGATTCCGGGAATCCAGGTAGAAAAGGGGCATATCGAAGTGGACCGGAAGATGGCAACGAACCTGAAGGGGTGCTTTGCATGTGGCGATTGTACCGGACGGCCCTATCAGTATACCAAGGCTGTGGGTGAAGGAAATATTGCGGCACATAGCGTGGTGTCTTATCTGGCCATGGAAGAAAATAGAAAATTGTGATTAGAGGGAGATTTTATTATGGGTTGGATGATGATACCTGCAGCTGTCTTTATGTTGCGGGAGCGCTGCACGATATAGGTAAGCTGATGATTCCGGAAAACATACTGGAAAAGCCGGGTAGGCTAACAAAAGAAGAATATACAGAAATACAGAATCATGCCATGGGAACCTATCGTATGCTGAGTGATATTGAAGGTCTTGAAGGTATCACCCGCTGGCCTGTCTTGACATCTATCAGGCGCTGTGTGAAGAGAGACCTTATAAAAAAGGATTCAGCCACAAGGCAGCAATAGATATCTTAAAAGAAATGGGAGCCAACAATCAACTGGATATGGAGATCATTCGAGATATTGACGAATGTATGGGCAGCCTTGAACCGGAGAACAAGGCAAATTCTCAAACGCATTCAGATGATGATGATACAGTTACCTTTACAGGTGGAAAAGAATCCTGGAGCTGTCCGGTTTGTGGTTATCAGTATGAAGGGGATTTGCCGGAAGACTTCATATGTCCCTGCTGTGAACAGCCCGGTACAGTGTTTGTGAGAAATCATGTAGGATCGAAGGAGACATGAAACTGAATATCCGGAGTTGAAATCTTTTATAGAAGAAAATAACGAAAGGATGCGGCAGATGCCGCATCCTTTCGTTTTATCCTTCAATGGCAATATAGCGATCTTTTTTCTCTTCCACAGCGGGTTTCTGTTTCGGAATCATCAGTTTCAGAATACCATGCTTAAATTCAGCTTTGATATCTTCCTGTGTAACAGTTTCTCCTACATAGAAGCTTCTCTGGCAGGCACCGGCATATCGTTCACGACGGATGTATTTACCGGTATCTTTTTCTTTCTCATCCTGATCTAAGCCTCTTGCAGCAGAGATGGTGAGATAACCGTGGTCAAGCTCTACGGTGATTTCCTCTTTCTTAAAGCCCGGCAGATCAATAATCATTTCGTAGGAATCACCTTTGTCCTTAATATCTGTTTTCATCAGATTTTTTGCATGGTGTCCGTAAAGCTTTTTGTTCATCTGACGTTCCATCTTCTCGAAATCCGGAAAATCAAAAAAGTCATCAAATAAGTTTTCTCCTAAAATACTTGGTCTTAACATAAAACATCGCTCCTTTAAAAATGATTTTGTAACGGGGATGTTTCGGGGAACGTCCGGAAGTTTTGCCTTTCGATGTTTCCTTTCCTTCGTTCAAGTATGTTATATCACCGTGTATTAGCACTGTCAACTGGTGAGTGCTAATGGTTTTATAAAGGAATGATAAAGAAAATATAAACTGTGGTTGAAAAAAAGATATTGACTCTGACGTTATGTCATAGTTTATGCTATGATTACCACAGAGAAAGAGGTGATCAAAATGATGACAGTACATGAAGTCAGCAAAATATCAGGAGTAAGTATACGTGCTCTTCACCACTACGATCATATTGGACTTCTGCCGGCCACGGAAGTTTCGAACGCAGGATACCGCTTATATGATGATACAGCATTGGAGCGGCTGCAGCATATTTTGCTATTCAGGGAACTGGAATTTTCACTGAAGGAGATCAAAGACATTCTGGACAGCCCGGATTTTGACAGGAGCAAGGCTCTGGAACAGCAGATCCATTTGCTGGAACTGCGTAAAGAGCATTTACAGAACCTGATCGATCTCGCCTGGGGAATAAAAACGATTGGAGTAAAACATATGAGTTTTGAGGCATTTGATACGAAAAAAATTGATGAATATGCCAAGCAGGCAAAAGAATCCTGGGGAAAGACCGCTGCTTATAAAGAATATGAACAGAAATCCGCAGGACGAAGCCAGGAGGAACAAAAGACAATCAATGTTAAGATGATGGAAATTTTTGCTGAGTTTGGCAAGATTAAGGATCAGAGCCCGGATGGGGAAAATGCAGTTGCTTTGGCAAAGAAGCTGCAGGATTTTATTACGGAACATTTTTATACCTGTACGGATGAGATCCTGTTGAGCCTTGGTGCCATGTATGCAGGCGGCGGTGACTTTACAACCAACATCGATCAGGTTGGGGGAGAAGGCACTGCGGTGTTCGCGGATCAAGCAATTCAGGCATATTGCGGGAAATAATCATTGTTTTCAAAAGGAGGCATCTATCAGAAATGGTAGGTGCTTTTTTGTTATTTGGAATCATGGTGCCCAGAGCATTTTCTAAATTGCAGAATGTACTGGCATATGATAGAATGTTGAAACTAGAAAAACGAGAACGGATTACACCTTCAGAAACTCTAATAAGAAAGGAAAAATATGATGCAAGCACTATATTTTGTAATGTTGATGATTTCCATAGGCTATGTATTTTTTCTGCTAAGCAGATTTCAAAAGCATATTTCGATCTATTATCTTCTTATGACGGTTGCGGTTGTCATCGTAAATCTAGGTTATCTGCAAATAGCCGGAGCCAGGACGGAGGAGGCGGTTCTGCTGGGAAATCAGGTGTACTGTCTGGCATATCCTTTTTTGCTGCTGTTCACAATCCAGGCCATTGCGGATTTGTGTAAAACTCGCATCCCGTCAGCTGTTAGGGTGCTGTGCATTTGCATTTGCTTTATCATATTTCTGGGAGCTTCCTCCGCTGGACGCGTGGACTGGTACTACCGAAGTGTGGAGATGGTGATTCGTGACGGCTACACCTTCCTGAAAAGGGAATACGGCCCGCTTCATTTGCTGAGCCCGATATACATCGTGATAACGCTGGGGTGCGGACTGATTATTGTAGCCAATGCGCTGCGCAAGAAGAAGCATGTATCACATTTTGTCAGCGTGGGATCTTTGTGCCTTTTGATTTTTTGCAGTGCTACCTTCGTGGGAGAGCGAATGGTAGGGCTGAAGATGGAATTGCTACCAATGGCCTATACCGCTTGTGCCGGTGGAATTCTTTTGCTGCTGAACCGGGTGGTCACATACGATGTAAAGGGTATTTCCAGAGAAGCTATTGAGGAGAGCCGGGAGTATGGCTTCGTGATCTGTGATGATAAATTCCGTTTATCCGGTGCAGATGAGCAGGCCAAGCAATGGTTTCCGGAGCTGAACAAATTGAAGATTGATTACCGTATTCAGGATTTTTCCACGGATTTTCTGCTTCAGCTAAGAAAATGGATTCTGACAGGGGATTCTCAGAATGTTGCCTATTTTGAGCGTGAGGGCAGAATTCTGGAGGTTTGCCACTCTGTCCCCGAGATGAACCGGAGGACACTGCATTGTATCCGTATTCGGGATGACACCCCTCAACAGCAGTACCTTAAATTAGTGGAGCGATATAATGAAGAACTGGGCGCACAGGTGAAGGAGAAAACTGCCCGGCTGGTGGAGGTACAAAACGACATTATCGTCTCTATGGCAAGTATCGTTGAAAACCGGGATAACGACACCGGCGGGCACATCCGTCGCACCAGCGACGTGGTGCGGGTGTTCGTAGAGCATCTGCTGGCTACGGACTATTCCCCGGCGTTGACCAGAGAAACAGCGGCTCGGATTATCAAAGCCGCACCTTTGCATGACTTCGGAAAGATTGCCATTCCCGACAGCATTCTCAATAAACCGGGTAAATATGTTTCGGAGGAATATGAGATCATGAAGCTCCACGCCCAGAAGGGTGCGGAAATCGTGGCTCGGATTCTGCAAAACTCCGACGATCTGCAATTTAAGAACATTGCGGTA
>CALZFY010000119.1:0-4311 GCA_945786935.1 uncultured Lachnoclostridium sp. | reverse complement strand
AGCTCCGGCACCAACCTTAAAGATTGCTACTAACAGTCAGCTGGCAGAACACAAAAAGGGCTGGATCGATTTCAATGCCGGAACCATCGCTGAAGGGGAACCCATTGAAGATGCAGCAAGAAGACTGTTAGACTTAGTCAAAGAAGTGGCAGGCGGCAAACGCACCAAAACGGAAGAAAAAGGATATCGTGAGATTTCTATCTTTAAAGACGGGGTTGTACTGTAACTGGTGAGGCCACTTCCTTACAGGTACAGAATAAAATCTATAATAACAAAAGGCTACTGTTCCATAGTACATACTACAGAGCAGTAGCCTTTTTAAGTTCTTAGATATAACGTTAGAATTTTACTTCTTTACCTTCTTTGATCCATTCATGGAACTCTGCTGTGGCTGCAAATAATACGTCACCGGCAGAGTTTAAAGCTGTCTCTACAGAATCCTGTACAACTCCGATAATGAAGCCAACACCTACGACCTGCATTGCGATATCGTTGGAAATACCGAATAAGGAACATGCCATTGGAATCAGCAACAGGGAACCACCTGCGACTCCTGAAGCACCACAAGCTGCCAGTGTGGCAAGAACACTCAATACGATAGCTGTCGGAATATCTACAGAAATTCCTAAGGTATGTGCTGCTGCGAGCGTCATGACTGTGATGGTAATTGCCGCACCGTCCATGTTGATGGTTGCACCCAGAGGAATCGATACGGAATACATATCTTTATCAAGTCCCAGTTTTTCACAAAGCTGCATATTCACCGGAATGTTGGCTGCTGAGCTTCTTGTGAAGAATGCTGTCACACCACTCTCTTTGAGACATCTAAATACCAGTGGATATGGATTTCTCTTAAGAAGACATGCAACGATGATCGGGTTGATCACCAGTGCGATAAACAGCATACATCCAACCAAAACTACCAGAAGCTTTCCATAGCTTGTGAAAATTTCCAGACCGTATTCAGATACAGAGCTGAACACAAGTCCCATGATACCAAATGGTGCAAGGTTGATGATCCAACGAACAACTTTGGATACGCCTTCGGAAAGCTCTGTCATCATATTTTTGGTGCTTTCAGAAGCTGCCCTTAAAGCAAATCCAAATAACAGTGCCCAGGTAAGAATACCGATGTAATTTGCATTCATCAGGGAAGCTACCGGGTTTGACACGATATTATTTAAAAGGTTTAAAAGAACCTCCCAGATACCGCCCGGTGCAGCTCCTTCTGCTGCGTTGGTAAACACCAGTGTTACAGGGAATGCATAGCTTGCAAATACAGCTACCACTGCTGCCAAAAATGTGGTTACGAGATACAGTGCAATCACTGTTCTGAATCTTTTACCGATTCCTACACCTGCTTTCGCTACAGAGCTGATCACAAGTATAAATACGAGAATCGGTGCAATCGCCTTTAAGGCACCTACGAACATGCTTCCTAAAAAGGCAACCGGTGTAAGCTGTGGTGCAAACAAGCCTAACAGCGCACCTACGATCAGACCGATTACGATACGGATAATCAGGCTGATACCATTCCATTTGTTAACTAATTCTTTCATGTAAATCTCTCCTGTCTTTCCCGCGTTACTCAGTTAACGTGAAAACGCGAATGTATTTCTTTATATTACATGAAATTCAGGAGATTTTCAACAAAAAAATGATTTAGTAGTTCTCTTTTCTCACTTCAAAGTAGCTCTGTGGATGAGCACATACCGGGCAGATTTCCGGAGCTTTCACACCAACTGCAATGTGTCCGCAGTTACGGCATTCCCATACAGTCACGCCGCTCTTTTCAAATACATTCTTTGTTTCAACATTTGTTAAGAGTGCACGATATCTTTCTTCGTGAGCTTTTTCAATGGCTGCTACACCACGAAACTGTGCTGCAAGTTCCACAAATCCTTCTTCCTCAGCGTCCTTTGCCATGCGCTCATACATATCTGTCCATTCAACATATTCACCTTCTGCTGCATGAAGAAGATTTTCTTCTGTTGTGCCAAGTTCACCAAGAGCCTTGAACCAGAGTTTTGCATGTTCTTTTTCATTTTCCGCTGTTTTTAAGAACAGTTCTGCGATCTGCTCATAACCGTTTTTCTTTGCTACGGATGCAAAATAAGTATATTTGTTTCTTGCCTGAGATTCCCCTGCAAATGCTTCCCAGAGATTTTTTTCTGTTTTTGTTCCTGCATATTTGTTTGCCATGATCTTATACTCCTTTTCTTTTGAAAACGTAACTGTTTTGTGTCGTTTCCAGCTTCGAAACAGTTACTTAAAATGTATCTAGATTTTACCATGTCTTCTCTTTTTTTGCCAGTGAATTTTTCCGACCTCTTTCAAAAACTGTTAAATAACAATTTCTATATTTTGTTGTTGGCAAATTCAACATTTCAATGTATAATGAGCAGAAATAACGTATTAACGCAATAAAGTAGCAAAAGGAGATCTTGTTATGTTTCAGGATATGATGAACTCAATTGAATTTGTTGCAGGATATGACCCGGAAGTTGCCGAGGCTATGAATCACGAACTGCAAAGACAGCGGGAAAACATTGAACTGATTGCCTCAGAAAATATTGTAAGCCCGGCTGTAATGGCTGCCATGGGCAGTGTACTCACAAATAAATATGCAGAAGGTTACCCGGGGCATCGCTACTATGGCGGATGCCAGCATGTAGATGTTGTGGAACAGCTTGCCATCGACCGTGCATGTCAGCTTTTTGGTGCAAAATATGCCAATGTTCAGCCTCATTCCGGCGCACAGGCAAACCTGGCTGTTTATTTTGCGATTTTGAATTTAGGTGATACGGTTATGGGTATGGACTTATCCCAGGGAGGTCATTTAACCCACGGAAGCCCTGCCAACATGAGCGGAAAAAATTACAACTTTGTATCTTACGGTGTAGATGAAAATGGTTTTCTTGATTATGATGCACTGGAAGCACAGGTCAATGAGGTAAAACCAAAGCTTCTGGTAGCCGGTGCTTCTGCCTACTGCCGTGCATTGGACTTTGAACGTCTGGCAAATATTGCACACAATGCAGGTGCCATGTTCATGGTAGATATGGCTCACATTGCAGGTCTGGTAGCCGGCGGTGCCCATCAGAATCCTGTGCCATATGCGGATGTAGTAACTACCACTACCCACAAGACTCTTCGGGGACCTCGTGGAGGCCTGATCCTCACAAACAGCGAAGAATTGATCAAGAAAATTAACAAGGCCATCTTCCCCGGTACCCAGGGCGGTCCTTTAGAGCATGTCATTGCTGCAAAAGCAGTCTGCTTCGGAGAAGCGCTGAAGCCGGAATTTAAAACATATGCTCAGGGTGTTGTGAAAAATGCAAAAGTTCTCGCAGAACGTTTAATGGAACGGGGTGTCAATATCGTCAGCGGCGGTACCGACAACCACTTAATGCTCATTGACCTTTCCGACCTTGAGGTTACCGGAAAACAGCTGGAACAGAACCTGGATGAGGTACACATTACAGCCAACAAAAATACCGTTCCGGGGGAAAAGCGCAGTTCCTTTGTCACAAGCGGTGTGCGCATCGGTACTCCATCCGTGACGACCCGCGGATTTGGAGAAGAAGAAATGCTCATCATTGCAGACTGCATCGCAGACTGTATCTTTGATTTTGAAAACAAAAAAGAAGACGTGGCAGCACGGGTACTGGAATTAACCAAAAAGTTCCCATTATACCAGTAAAACACAGTAAATTTTTAAGGGGTTCTGCAAACCACAGAACCCCCTGTTTTTATTTCATGTTACTGTCCGCCTGTTTCCGTCAACGGACAATACCTTCCGCAAAACTGCGGTATCTGAACATTAATGATCTAATTCCTGCAGCCGTGTACATACACTCTGCAACAATGGCATACTGTGGCTGACCGCCAGCAGTCCGATTTCCCGTTCCTGTACCTCTTTTATTAAAAAGCTCCACAACTGGCTCTGGGTGATCAGGTCCAACATGGTCGTAATTTCGTCCGCCAGAATAAATTTCGTCCTCTTTCCAAGTGCTCTTGCAATGCAGAAGCGTTGCATTTCTCCGCCGGATAATTCGGATGGATAGCGATTCAGCCAGTCCTCCTCGATACCAAGCTCCCTGATGATCCGATCCTCTATTTCGTCTCCCTCTTCTAAAACAGCCCTCATATGAAGTCTCGGATTTACCACCTGTTCCGGATGCTGCCAGATCATCTGCACAGGACAATAAGCCCCATAGGATGAGAGCGGTCTGCCGTCCAGAAGTACTTCTCCCACATCAGGCTTCTCATAGCCTGCAAGGATCTTACAAAAAGTGGTCTTTCCAAAAC
>CALZFY010000118.1:0-4323 GCA_945786935.1 uncultured Lachnoclostridium sp. | reverse complement strand
CGCAGGAACGTTCACAATATTTTTACATTATTCACAATTTGTTCACATTCTATTGCCTTTTGCTTTTTCCTGTCGTAACATAGGACAGAGAACCGTCCCTTTGTCCGACTCAACATTTTCTTGCCTATAACCATAAGGTTCATGTATAGTATGGGTAAAAGGTATCTGCTTAGAACCTTCCAGAACAAAAGATACTGACGCTTCAGGAGGAGAAAAATGAATCAAAAGAATGACTTGCCGGAACTTCATACTATCGCCTATCCGGAAAAATACCAGGAACGTCTGAAAGAAGAAGGGGCAACCTCCTTTCTGGGAAAGGTGGATCATCCCAACTCCAGATATTACGTGTTCAATGATTATTACAATATGGAAAGTGATGAAACATTGCATATCCTGTCACATTTTGAGACCTATCAGCAAACGACAGAATATACCTGCGGAGCAGCATGTGCACTGATGGTGCTTAATTGGTTCGGTGCCAAACGCTATCATGAGATGCTTGTAGGACAATTGATCGAAAGTCAGGAGGGAAAAGGATCCTCCGTGGAAAATATTGCGGATTTCTTTGATCTCATCGGCTGGAAGGTTGAGTATCATGCGGATACAGATTTGAAATTTGACACTATCGAGCATTTTGAGCAATCCCTGATTAGCTATATTGACCGCGGAATCCCTGTCATGGTGGATTGGGTAGACTGGGCAGGCCACTGGCAGGTGATCATAGGCATCGATACCTGCGGGTCAGACACCCCCTATGACGACGTACTGATCTTTGCCGATCCCTATGACATTACAGATCATTTTCAGGATGGGTACTACATTTTTCCATTAAGCCGCTTTTTCGGAATGTGGCGGGAAGGACCCTGTGCAGGAAAAGACAGGCCTTACAATCAGCCATTTGTGGCAGCTTATCCGAAGGAAAAATAAAACGGGACAGAGGGGACAGTTCTTCGTCCGTCCCCTCTGTCCTCTATTTTCTTCTGCTTTTTCCTGTCGCAACATAGTATTGATTCTTTTGCTTATACATTTCTGCATCAGCGATTTTCAAAACGGAATCAAAATCTGTATCCATGGTTTCTTTATAGGCAATACCGATGGATGCGGTGGAACCAAGCTGAATCTCTGCCAGTTCAATCTTCTCTTCCAAATCTTTTTTACTGATATTTGTCAGCACCGCAATAAATTCATCTCCACCCATGCGGTAGACCTTTTCATCCCCGAAAACAGATTTCAAAATTTCCGCAGTTCTTAAGATAAATTGGTCCCCGGCATCATGTCCCTGTTTGTCATTCACCTCTTTTAACCCGTTCAGGTCACACATAATCACTGCCAGAGACATGCCTGTATCATATGTTTTGGAATAGAACCGGTCAAGTGCCTTTCTGTTTTTACAGTTCGTAAGCTGGTCATGAAGCGAACTATACTCCAGATTTTTTGCGTTATTTCTAAGCCTTATTAAAAATGACACAATAAATTCCATCATTTTGATCAGCTCGGAAACATCCTTTAACAATTCTCTTGGTGGATTGTCCACACCATAAAAACCGATCATTCTTCCTTCGATCACAATGGGTCCTGTTACAAGGGTATTCACTCCCTGGGGTTTCAGCAAATCATAGATTGCTTCACTTTTCTTTTTATAATCCTTCACATCATAAATGACAATATTATTGGATTTTTTATACTGCTGATACCATATTTCTATGATTCCTTCATAGGGAACATTCTGCAGATGATCTTTTTCTTTGGAAATACCTTCTTTGCACCACTCATAGGTGTTGTCAAAGGTGCCAAAGCTGTTTTCCTCAAAGATGTATGCCCTGTCAGAATGCAGCTTTTCTCCTATATACTGCACCAACTGGTCAATGACCTTATCGGGATTCTCCTCTGAGGAAGCATATCGAACCATGTCGGTAATAAACGTCTCATAATTACTGATCTTTTCCTGTGATACTTTTTCACTTTCTTCTAATGTTTCGATTTCATTGCGGAACAATAATCTTTGCACTTTGTTGCGCATAATAACGGCAGTGACAAACATACTTAAAAATCCGTAAGGGATGACATCCAACAGATTATAGGTAAATATCACTTTATCCTGCGTAAAGTAAGCAAAAATGATATAAACGATCATGCTGACCAAAACCAGTCCATTCATAATGTAGGTTCTGGCATGGAATAAAAGGGGAACTGCAATCATCAGCACAATGTAACTGACCGTAAGATCCTGTGGCGAAATAAAAGTTCCCATAACGATCCCAAATGACAAAAGCATTGCAAAAAAAGTATATATCAGCACTTCCTTGACAATCAGATTGTCCGTTTTCAGATGAGATGCGCCCCAGATCAGCAGCGACACCACACAATATGCAATATACAGAAACAGATTATTTTCTATACTGGATGAAAATAAACTGACAACTGCCATAACGAAAAACGCAATCACTGTAATGCAGGAAAAGAAACGCAGTCCCTTCCAGTTTTCTCTCCAAACATCTTCTTTTACTTTGTGATAATCTTCCCTGTCAATCGAAAAAAAAGATAATAATTCTTTCATTGAGCATTCCTCCTGACTTTTGTCAGCTTTTGCAGCATTTCCTGTCAACATTTCTATTATAAAACACCAACAGCCACAAAACCGCTACAAATATCATTCTAAGGTTGCCCTGTTCTCAGGTATGGTCATCTCAGCCCAGCTGTACTGCTGCATATATTCCCCGTGATAGCTGTTTACATAGGATACATCCTGACACAAAAACTTATAATAATCACACTCGATTTCCTTTGGATCAACGGCGAAAAAGTTTCTTTTGCAGATCAGGGCTTTTTCCGCATGGCATTCCTTCAATACCCTCTTTAGCTCAATCATGATATTTCTGAAATAGCTGCGGTTTTCCCTGTCCGCATCCTCCCATAATACGGCACAGATCTGGGAGGTATTTGCAGATGCCCCTTTTAAATCGATCAGATAGGCCAGAACTTCTTTTGCCGGTGTTCTTTGAAATTTTACGGGCTGCCCGCCGTAGAATAGCTCAAAATTCCCAAAGCACTGTACAAAAAGCTTTTTCTCATCCCTCTGCAGAGGCATGCGCAGATTCGCAAGCTCTGCTCTCACATTCTCCTCCCGCACCGGTTTCAGAAGATATCCGCTGGCGCGCATGGAAAATGCGTCGATTGCAAACTCCGAATATGCTGTTGCAAAGATGATATTCATGCCGGGACACCGGTCCTTCAGACGCTTTGCAAGCTCCAGTCCGCTCATCTCCGGCATTTCAATATCTAAAAATCCCACATCAAAGGCTCTATGAGTGGATTCCTCTATAGCAGCTTTATAATTACCGGCGCAGATAATTTCCGCATCCGGACAAACCTTTCTGACAATGAAGTGCATTTCTTCCAGCATCATCGGTTCGTCATCCACTAATAAAATCTTCATGGCTTCAACATTTCCTTTCGTTTTTTGGGATATGGATATCCACTCTGGTTCCCTCTCCCGGCTGGCTGCTGATTTCCATCCAGCCGCCACACAGTCTGGAGAGTCTGACCCTTGTATTACTGATTCCGATATGATCTTTCATCTCTCCGGACAAAATATCTGTATCAAAGCCCTTCCCATCGTCAATGACAGACACAAGAAAGGAATTTTCATCCTCATCGGAGACGATCCGGACCGTGCCTCCATCAAGCTTTCTGGCAATTCCGTGGCGTACCGCATTTTCCACAATGGTCTGCACACAAAGAGCCGGGAGCAGAAAACCGGAAGCTTTCAGGTCAAATTCTACCTGCAGCTTGTCCCCAAATCTCTTTTTCTCCAGGTACAGGTAGTTCTCTACGAAACGGATTTCCTGTTCAAACGTAATCTTACCTGTTTCCTTTAACACTTTCATGCTGCCGCGCAAAAAGTGGGAAAAATGATCAATGGTGTTCATAGCTTCCTGCGGGTCTTTTCTGCAAAGATGCTTAATCGTGGACAGGCTGTTAAACAGATAATGGGGCTGTATCTGGCTGAGCATTGCCATGATCCGCGTTTCCTGGAGCTCCTGTTTTAATTCCTTTTCCCTCATAGCAGCGCGGATATTCCTCGGAATGACATTCAGCACTACGACCATGGCCACAAAGGATAAAAACAGAAAAACGACTTTTGAAAACAATCCTGTTGCGTAGAAACCTCCGTAAACTGCCACATAGTCTGCGATTGCCGCCAGAAGCGCAAAGATTCCTCCTCCCGGCAAAAGCACTTTCTTTCCGTCCGTATGGAATATCTCAACCGCCAAACATCCAATGAGAATCAGATTGATGATCGTAAGCACCATGCCCCAGAAC
>CALZFY010000117.1:0-4371 GCA_945786935.1 uncultured Lachnoclostridium sp. | reverse complement strand
CTTTTCTATAAACTCCCCGAAAGGAGACGTTACCACATAATACAAATTATGTGGTGTTTTTTTGCCTTTTAGCACCTCACGGATACATATTTTTTATATCAACAGTCCCAGTCCTTCGATCTGTCTGCGATGTTCCACACCGGTGGTCATAATATAGATTCTCGTCGTTTCGATACTTCCATGTCCTAAAACATCTGCCAGTTTGGCAATATCCTTTTCCTTATTGTATAGAGATCTTGCAAACAGCTTTCGAAGATTATGGGGAAATACCTTGGAGGCCAGTACCCCCGCCTTTTCGCACAGCTTTTTCATCTGGCTCCACAGATTGCTCCGGTCCAGTGGTTTTCCGTTTTTGGTAATGAAAATGTTACCGGATTTGATTTTCTTTGTTTTGGCATATTTTAAAAGTCTTTTCTTTAAATCTCTGGGAATCATGATGGTTCGCACCTTTTTCTTGCAGTACACGGTGATCTCCCCCTGTCTGACAGATTCTACAGTGAAATACTTTAATTCTGAAACACGTATTCCCGTACAGCAGATGGTCTGCATCGCCAGATTCAGGTTTTCCTTTTCCTTACAGGCATCCAAAAGCTTCTTATATTCTGCCTTAGTAAGCTCCCGCTCCTCCTCACAGTAGATTTTTCTCTGCATCCTTATGGTTTTGACCTTATATTCCGGGCATCCGATAAATTCCAGATACCCATTGACTGCTACCAGCATAGAGTTGATGGAAGTGACCTGATATCCCTTTTCCTCCAGATGGCTTTTGTATTCCAGCACAAGCTCCTTGCTCAGGGGGATTTTCCCTGCAAATTCCAGGAATGTGCTTACATCCCTCACATATTTTTCTATGGTCGCTTCACTTTTTTCGTCCTCTACCAGATGTTTTACATAGCCTTTCAGATACTCATTTTCTTTGATCATCATAACCTCTCCTTCACATAAAATAACTTTTCAAAACACAGGTTATGAATATTTTATCCCATTTACAAAAAAAGACTCAGCAGATTTCTCTACTGAGCCTGCAAAAAAGCGTATCGTAGCTTTTTTATCCAGAATTTTTAATTTCGTAAGACTTATTTTTCCTTTTCAAATGTTTCTATCACGCACTGATGTGCTTTTGTTTTCTTATCATAACTGATGCCAATCAGCAAAATGCTGCCTGTATACTGTAACAATGATGTAGGGTATTTCTTTTCCCTGATCTGGTTCAAAGCCGTATCTGCCTTCTGATTCCATTTCAGTTCTACCACCAAAGCAGGGTAGTCCGTCACATATTCCAGCTTCGGAACATATACAAAATCCGCAAAACCACGGCCTGCCGGAAATTCTCTGATTGGCTTAAAATAATACTGCATGGAACTAAGATATGCGATGGTCAGTACGCTGCTAAGTGAATTCTCGTTATTATATTGAATGGACGAAGCATACTCATCATGAATTATTTCTATGGCATCAGCTACTGCTTCTGCATCCATATTCAATGTTGCGTCCAGTAAATCGTTGGACTGCTGTTCAAACTTTATCAGTTCATCCCATTTGGTCACTCTGGTTACTGCAAGAAACTCCTGCATAATTTCTTCATTAGGGATATAGGCAGTTTTCTTTTTCTGGTCATACGCCAGATAACCAAGATGGATGAGCATTGTCAAAACATCATCCTTATTAACAAAGCTGACCATATCGTTCTGATAAAGGGATGTATCTACCGGAGTCGTGCCGCCGGAAATCATTTCTATGATCGCAGTTTTTAATCCATCAAAATTCATATTAATATATGGCCTGATAGACTCGTACGTTCCCGTTTGTGACCAGTAGCTCTGGAAAGTGCCTCTTTTCATGACACTCACAACGGCTCTTGGATTATAAATTTGCAGATCTAAGAGCCGATAACCATCATACCAGCGTTCAACGTCATAAAAGTCTCTGTGATATTTTTTGCACAGTTCCTGAACCTCATCTTCCGTAAACCCAACATAAGGAGTCAGCGGGCCGGCATCAAGCATTGTAAATTCATCGAAATTATTGAGTGCAGACTGTGTTTTGACTTTTTTGATTGGCAGGATCCCTGTCAGATAGGCAAGTGCGATAAATCTTGTAGGTTCTACTCCCTTAAACAATCTTCTAAGCAAGCCGATGTAGTCATCCTGAACCTTTTGGTTCATCGCATTATCACGAATGATGACATCCCACTCATCTATGATGACGATGAACTTATTCCCTGTTTTTTCTGTGACCATAGACATAGCATCTGGAAGTCCCGTCACATCATCAGGAATCATATCAGGATACTCTTCCTTGAGTTCCTTCATGACAGCATCCTGCATAGAATCAACGATATGCCCTGCATCCTGATCCGGTTCGATCAGCCATTGCACATCGAAGTGTATCACATCATACCGATTCAGATGTTTCTCAAAAGACTCCCTACTGCTGATTTTCAAACCGGAAAACATTTCTTTTGAATCCGCTCCCTTACTGTAGTAGGCAGCCAACATATTAGCGGTGACAGATTTTCCAAAACGGCGTGGACGGCTGTTGCAGATAAAAGCCGAATCCGTATTGATTACGCGATTGGTATAATCAATCAACTCCGTTTTATCCACATAGATTTCGGAATTCAAAGTCGTCTGGAATGCACTGTTGCTTGGATTTAAAAATCTTCCCATTTTACGCACCTTTCAAAAGAATACAATCTAGCTGTTTAGCTTCATTCTAGCATAGGAATATGCCAAAAAAAAGAGAAACCTTTCGATTTCTCTTTTTTTACAATTTATTTACTTAATAACTCAATGGCTACCTTCACTCTATGAATGGTTTCCTCTTTTCCGATGATTTCCATAATTTCTGTTGCACCTGCCGGTGTCATCTGTTTTCCGGAAACTGCGGTTCTTACCGGCCAGAGCGCATAGCCGTTTTTACAGCCTTTTTCAGCCACATATTTCATGAGCATTTCATACAATGCGTCATTACTATAGTCTTCCTGTGCCTCTAAAATCGGAAGGAGCTCTTTTAATACCTCTAAGGATGTCTCCTCATTTGTCTTCATCTTCTTATGGCAGTACATTGCTGTATCATACTCCGGCAATTCTTCAAAGAAGTCGATGAGATCTTTGATATCCGGGAAAACCTCGATACGGGTCTTTACCATTTCCGCAATTTTCTTAAGATCATAATCCTTGGTGATCACTTCTTTGATGTAAGGAAGTGCCATCTCATAGAATTTTTCAAAATCCATTGCCTTAATGTATTCGCCGTTCATCCATTTTAACTTTGTATAATCAAAAACAGATGGTGCTTTTCCCATATGATGGTAGTCAAAGGCTTCCACAAGCTCCGGCAGGGAGAAGATTTCTCTGTCATCTTCCGGGCTCCAGCCAAGAAGGGCTACAAAGTTTACAATGGCTTCTGTCAAAAAGCCCTGTTCCAGCAAATCTTCATAGGAAGAATGTCCGCAGCGTTTGGACAGCTTCTTATGAGTTTCATCTGTAATCAGCGGACAATGTACATATACCGGTACTTCCCAGCCAAAAGCTTCATAAAGACGATTGTATTTTGGTGAGGAAGATAAGTATTCGTTACCACGAACCACATGCGTGATGCCCATTAAGTGGTCATCTACCACGTTTGCAAAATTGTAGGTTGGATATCCGTCAGATTTGATGAGGATCATATCATCCAGTTCGGAATTGTCTACGGTAATATCCCCGTAAATCTCATCATGGAAGGTAGTTGTTCCGGTCCGAGGATTGTTCTGTCTGATAACATATGGTTTTCCTGCTGCCAGATTTGCCTCTACTTCTTCTTTGCTTAAAGAAAGGCAGTGCTTGTCATATACAGTAATTTCTTTTCCTGCTACTTCCTGTTTTAAGCCTTCCAGACGTTCTTTATCACAGAAGCAGTAATATGCTTCCCCTTTTTCTACTAATTTTTTTGCATATTCCAGATAGATACCTGCTGCCTGACGTTCACTCTGCACATAAGGACCTACGCCGCCATCCTTATCAGGGCCTTCATCATGGATGAGTCCTGTTTTTTCCAGGGTACGATAAATAATATCTACAGCACCTTCTACATAACGCTCCTGATCGGTATCCTCGATACGAAGAAGGAAATCTCCGCCTTCATGCTTTGTGATGAGGTACGCATATAAAGCTGTTCTTAAATTTCCAACATGCATACGGCCTGTAGGGCTCGGTGCAAATCTTGTTCTTACTTTACTCATAACATTCTCCTATTTAATTTATTTCCTCTTTAGGTTACTAATTGGTTCATCATTTTCTCTCATGGGACGCCCGGGTCAACCTCTGTCCGTTCACCGCAGGCGTCGGGGGCTCCAACTAATCTAAGAACATCTAATCACTCGCAGGA
>CALZFY010000116.1:0-4392 GCA_945786935.1 uncultured Lachnoclostridium sp. | reverse complement strand
ATCAGAAATATGGGAGAGCTCATTCAAAGAACATAGAAACTGATTCTAAGCCTGGGACCAGTGTGGAGTATTGCCCTTACTGTGGAACCAAGGTGGACTCAAACTTTGATTTCTGCCCAAAATGCGGGAAAAACTTGCCGGACTAAGATCAGGGACATTTCTTTTGACAAGAAAGAATGTGCTTAGAGAATTAAGACGATCTATTTCCCTAAAACGGTGGTGTTATTCTCAGATGGAGAGCGGTATAATGAATCCATCATAAATCAACAGAAAATATGATACAAACTCGGGAGGAATGAGATTTATGCTGACATTTATTTTTAGTATATTGATGATTGTGGTGTTTGGTAACATCGTAGCATTTGCAGTCAAAATGGCATGGGGAGTATCTAAAATAGCGATTAATATAGTATTGCTTCCGGTGATACTTATCGGAATGGTTCTTGCAGGACTTTTCTGGTTGGCAATTCCACTTCTTGTGGTGATTGGAGTGATTTCCCTGTTTGCTATGAACAAGTAAACGTGTGGATCTTATGATAAAACGTCATTTCAGGAGGTAGTTTATATGGCTGGTGACAAAAGATTTGAGGTCGTATATTCCCAGGGAATAACAACTGCAACGGAAATATGGGTAGATAGGGAGACGGGGGTAAATTATCTGTTTCATAAAAGCGGATATTCCGGTGGTCTGACTCCATTGTTGGATCGTGAGGGAAAGCCCGTGATTACTCCGATTGACAACTAAGAAATTCTCTTATGGAGGAAAATCTATGTATACATATAAAACAGAAATATTGCAGGTAAGTACGAAATGGTTCTCTGATAAGGCAAATGATAAAGACATTGCTTTGTTAGATGATCTGATTAACAAAAGGGCTTCAGAAGGGTGGGAGCTTGTAACCTACGATTACATGGCAACATCTACACAGATCAAAGGAGCATTTGTTATTACTTTCAGAAGAGAGAAGCAGTAGTACAAAAGCATTTTTAGAAGTGAAGGAGTTCACATGAGATACTCTTAGTGAGATCTAATCAATTCAGCGTATAAGAACTCATTTGAAAAGCGCATTTTTATTTATTTTCCGGTACTCAGAGGGTACCGGAAAGATAAGAACAAACATAAAGGAGACAGATATATGAAGTATGTAATTGATGGCGGCAATTTACCAGTATTGAAAGTTAGACTAGAGCAGGGCGAGACGATTCAGTGTGAATCCGGAGCAATGTCATGGATGGATGATGAGATAGAGATGCAGACAGAAGCAGGTGGATTTGGCAGGATGTTAGGAAGAATGCTGACCAATGAGCATGCATTTTTAAATACATACCATGCAAAACGTGGCGGGGAAATCGTATTCTCTTCTAAATTTCCGGGTTCCATTCGTGCGGTAGAGGTTACTCCGGGGAATGGAATCATTGTACAGAAGGGGTCATTTTTAGCTTCTTTTGGTGATCTTACAAATGAAGTATATATTCAGAAAAAAATTGGTGGCGGTTTATTTGGCGGCGAAGGATTTTTAATGAGAAAATTCACTGGAAAAGGCATCGTATTCCTTGAAATTGATGGTTCTGCCCATGAGTATGAAATCGCTGCAGGAGATTGCAAGATCGTTGATACCGGATATGTCGCATGTATGTCTGAATCATGCCAGATGGAAATCCGTTCCATTAAAGGCGTGAAGAATGTACTCTTTGGCGGCGAAGGATTGTTTAATACTGTGGTATATGGTCCGGGAAAAGTAACGATGCAGAGTATGCCGATTGCAGCAACCGCATTGCAGTTATACCAGTATATGCCTCATCCAACATCTGGCAACTAAGAATCTGATAAGATGCAGCTGTTTATATACCCTTCAGATACAATGGGACAATAAACAGTTCAGCAAAAAATTGTAAGTATAGACAAAACAACTATGGCGGAATGCATTGCATTTCGCCATTACCTATGCTATGATAATCATGTATTTTAGTTTAGTAGTACAAATCACAGGTTCCGTTAGGAACCAGGAAGCATGCAAGCAGGAAAAATGACTTAGCATGAAAGCATACAGGGATAGTTTGCGCTTTTTTAGCTGCCATCACACAAGTGAAGGCGGCTTTTTTTATTGCAAAAAATCCCTGATAGAAAGGAGAGATTGACTAAAAGAATGGAGATGTACAAAGAAAACAGTTTCTTTCAGGCAGCCACAAATATTAAGAAGATGGGAGCATACTATACGGATGTAGGACACTGTGAACGTATCGGAATGCTGTTTGACTTTGATATGGCTGAAGAAATCTGTGTGTTGGAACCCAGTGTGGGTGACGGAAGTGCCCTGATGGCGGTGACCGGTAACCGGACCAATATCAAACGGTTTGGCGTGGAGATCAATAAAGAAACCTATCAGATGCACTTAAAGGACAATGATAATTTTGTCAGTGTTTTGAATGAAGACTTCTTGCGAGGTGTGAAAATCTCGCACGGGGTCTTTTCTTTTTGTTTTGCAAACCCACCGTACGGGGAACAGAAAGAAGAAAGTGGAAGCAAAAGGTTGGAACTATTGTTTCTGGAACGTATAAGTTACTACCTGAAATCAGAAGCATATCTGGTTTATGTCATTCCTTATCATGTGTTTGTGGAAGAAAAGTTCTGCCGTGCAATCATGTCAAGGTATCAGGTCTGTTCCTATTATCGTTTCGATGATAAGGAATTTGAAAAGTACCATCAGGTGGCAGTGATTCTACGAAAGAAAAAGAGCGGACAGGCAGGATATCTTCGGTCCGATTTTGAAAAGTTCTTTGATAAGGTACGTAACTTTGATGAAATTCCATATCTTCCCAAAAGCCCTGAAGAGGTCGATATAAGATACGAGGTGCTGCCCAGCAGGGATTTAGACATTGAGTATTTTACGACCATGCAATTTAGACCGGAGGAGGCAAGTGAAAATCTACAGATTTCACCGCTTTATGATTTTGTTGGATCCAGTTTATTCCCCAAAGTTTATAGTGGATGCGACCTTAATCGTCCAATCGTACCAGTTTCTAAAGATATTGCCTATTTGCTGGCAGTATCTGGAGGCGGCCAGGGTCTGGCAGGTAATGAAGACGAAGGCACGCTTCACTTGCAGAGGGGTGTTGCACGAAGAATTGAAGAGGACACTGTAAACAGAGACGATGAAGGTGTCGCACAAACAATTACTTCTAAATCCTATACAAAGATCAGGCTAAATATCATTCAAAACAATGGAAGAATCACACAGCTTTAGGAAAGAGTTGTTTGAAACAAAGGTTAGTATGTAATGTCTTGCGTATGCAGGACAATAAAGGAGGAAGCAATGGAACAGTTGATGGCAGGAACTTCCGAGGCATATCTTGATTTTTTGATTGCTGACAAATCAAATATGCCTCTGGTTGTTTCCTATTTTGAGAGATCTTCTCAGATCGTCCGTTCAATTGGGGCAGCTTTAACCATGGATGGCAGATTTAACTACAGACATCTGGTGTACCGAAATGAACATAAGTTTAAAGCTAACTATACGACCATTCAGCGGGGAAAAGAAAAATTCACCCATGGAATGGCGTTGGCAGAAAACTTTGAAAAGGAATATCTGATGACAACAAAAGAGGATCTTCATCAGGATTTGTATTATTTCCTGATGAATGAGTATGATCTGCCGTTATTGGATTGGTGGATGCCTGTATTGTTCGATGAGATGAAGGAGAAAAACCTCATAAGTAGCTTAGGTAAGAGCTGCTTTTACGGCAATCTTGATAGAACGTTAAGAAAAGGAGCTAAGCAGGTAGCTATTTCTGATCTGCAGATTTATCGGATATCGCTTACGGAGGAATGGTTAAAAAAACTAATTTCTTCCTTATTTAAAAAGGGACTCATTTGGATAACAAGAAAGGAGCAGAAAAATCTAATTTTTTCAAACCTTGATGAGTATTTCAAAGAGTATGGTAAGACGATTGTAGAAAATCTGAAGGCAATCTTACAACCAATCAGCGGACTGAACGGTAAGGTAGACCGTGCAGTCTTAAAGGATATCAGATTATATCCGCAACAGGCAGCCATGGTAAATGGTATCTATGAGTATTTTCGTAAGAAAAAAGCAAGATATGCATTGTTTTCCATGGGTACAGGATCCGGAAAGACCATACAGGCGGCAACAGCAGCAGAAATGCTCTATGTTGGCAAATGGTTAGAGGAACATCCGGATAAGACCTTAAAAGATGCGTACTCCAGGGATGGAGTAATCAACTACCGGCATTTTGTCATGTGTCCGGGGCACCTGGTAGAGAAGTGGTGTAAGGAACTTCGGGACAGGATTCCGTATGCAAAACCGGTAATTGTAGACAGCTTTTCACAGCTGGTAAAACTTCGGGAATCGGGAAGCCAAAGGGATTCCGGAA
>CALZFY010000115.1:0-4422 GCA_945786935.1 uncultured Lachnoclostridium sp. | reverse complement strand
TTTTGATCAAAACTGGTTTTTACTGTTTAGTTATCAATGTTCATGTTCTTTTGCTGTTGCTCACGCGTCAGCTTGATTAATTTATCATACCTTCCAGCGTTTGTCAACAACTTTTTTTATTTTTTTCGATTTCCTTTTTTCAGGAAATTCGAAAGCGGAGAAAGAGGGATTTGAACCCTCGCGCCGCTATTAACGACCTACTCCCTTTCCAGGGGAGCCCCTTCAGCCTCTTGGGTATTTCTCCAAAGCCTGAGCATTTGCTCTTCATATCTTTTCATAGAAAAACAACCTTTACGGTTGTTTTTCTAACGCAGAGGGTGGGATTCGAACCCACGCGCCCTTGCGGACAAACGGTTTTCAAGACCGCCTCGTTATGACCACTTCGATACCTCTGCATATTCACTTTCTCTTTGGCACAGCCATTTTGTGTCGTGCCTCAGTGCAAGTGATATAATAGCATTCGATTTTAAATATGTCAACACCATTTTTAAATTTTTTTCATCAATTTTTTCAAATTCTTTCAATTTGTTTTTTCGTCACAGAAAACCTCAGCAATCTTGAGATCTTCCGGTGTTGTGATTTTTATATTTTGATAGGATCCTTCCACCAGTTTTACTTTATGATCTGTCATAGTTTCTACAACCATAGCATCATCCGTAATACCTTCCGGCTCCTCTTCCAAGAGTTTCTCGTATGCTTCTTTAATTAATGGATAGGAAAAAGTCTGAGGAGTCTGCACCTGCCAGATTCTTCTGCGGTCGGGCGTTTTTTTTGCAAATCCCTCTTCATCTGCTATCTTAATGGTATCTTTAACCGGCATTCCTACTACACATGCCTGATGAACCTTTACCGCAGCACAGGAGCGTTCAATGATTCCTGCATCCACAAAAGGACGTGCCCCGTCATGAATCAATACATAGTCTGCATCTTCGACTGCCCGAAGCCCCTGATATACAGAATGATATCTTTCCTTTCCACCAACTGTAATCTTATGAACTTTTTTAAAATCATATTTTTCTACAATTTCTTTTCTGCAATATTCAGTCTCGTCTTTTCCGGTTACCAACACAATCTCAGCAATCAGATCACTTTCCTCAAATGCTTTTAAGGTATAGTAAAGCACCGGTTTTTCTTTAATCAGAAGATACTGTTTTTGAACCTTACTGTTCATTCGTTTTCCCTGACCCGCTGCCAGTACGATCGCAACATTTTTTTCCATTAGACTCTTTCTCCCAATTTCAGGTTCGGAACCGCATTCAGATCCCAGCCATGACGTACCCCCGCCATGTATTCATAATAAGCAGCTACCCCGATCATGGCAGCATTATCTGTGCAGAAAATCGGTGACGGATGATAGAATTTAATTCCGTTTTTTTCGCAGGCATCTTTCATAGCACCCCGGAGTGTAGAATTAGAGGCTACGCCTCCTGCAATGGCAAACTTGTCCATTCCAAAAGCTTTTACCGCTTCCATCGCATGTTCCACCAACACGTCTGTCACTGCCTTCTGAAAAGATGCAGCAATATCTGCTTCCACAATGGTTTCTCCCTTCATCCGGGCACCATTGATATAATTTAACACCGCTGATTTCACCCCACTGAAGCTAAAATCGTACGGGCCGTCTTCTACATGTGCTTTCGGAAATTTGATAGCATTTGGGTTTCCCTCTTTGGAGAGCCTGTCAATCTTTGGACCACCGGGATAACCAAGACCAATAGCACGGGCAACCTTATCAAATGCTTCTCCTGCCGCATCATCCCTGGTACGTCCGATGATCTGGTATTTTCCATAGTCATCCACCACTACCAGATGGGTATGTCCTCCGGATACCACCAGGCAGACAAAGGGTGGCTCCAGCTCCGGATTCTCAATGTAATTGGCACTGATGTGACCTTCAATATGATGAACGCCTACCAGTGGTTTTTTTGCAGCATAGGCAATCGCCTTTGCTTCTGCTACGCCAACAAGCAGTGCCCCTACAAGTCCGGGACCATAGGTCACACCAATGGCATCCATCTCTTCCAGCGTCATGCCTGCCTGTTCCAATGCTTCTTCAATAACCTGATTTATTTTTTCAATGTGCTTTCTTGATGCAATCTCAGGCACAACCCCGCCGTAGAGCTTGTGCAGTTCAATCTGAGAAGAAATGACATTAGATAATACCGTTCTTCCATTTTTTACGACTGCTGCAGCTGTTTCGTCACAGGAGCTTTCAATTGCTAATATATATACATCTTTTTCCACTGCTATTCCTCTTCAAATCCCAGCTCTACGGATTTTCCGTCCTTTCCCGGGAATGTGTTGCTAAATATCTTTTGTACCTCTTCCATATAATATTCCGGCTTCGGTAGAGATGGGCTGTAATGAGTCAGCCACAGCTCCTTTACATCGGCCCTGGCAGCAATCTTTGCTGCTTCCTGAAACATCATATGTTTTTTACTTTTTGCATCGGGAATTTTTTCCGGATCTCCATACATGCCCTCCAGAATCAAAAGATCAGATTTCATTGCATTCTCCACAATGGAATCTGCAGGCCTGGTGTCTGTACAGTAAGTCAGCTTGATACCTTTTCTGGCAGGCCCCATCACCATATCCGGCGTAAAGGTTCTGCCCTCTTCGGTAATCGTTTCCCCTTTTTGGAGTCTCCCCCAGCATTTCAATGGAATTTCTGCTTCTTTTGCTTTATCCGGATCAAATTTCCCTGCGCGGTCAATTTCCATTGTATAACCATAGCAGGTTACATTATGATTTACTTTAAAAGCCTTCAGACGGTATCCATTTAATTCAAATACCTGGAACGGCTCCGTAATTTCTTTATAAATAACAGGAAAAGGAAGTCCCGGGGCAATGACCCGAAGAGCTCCTACCACCTTTTCCAGTCCCGGTGGCCCAATCAGTGTCAGCGGTTCTGTACGGTCAGAATTTCCCATAGTCAGCAAAAGGCCGGGAAGGCCGCCGATGTGATCCCCATGATAATGGGTAAAACAAATGGTATCAATAGGTTTAAAGCTCCAGCCTTTCTCCCTGATCGCCACCTGCGTGCCCTCACCACAGTCAATTAACAGGCTGCTGCCGTTAAAACGAACCATTAAGGAAGTCAGCCATCGATAAGGCAGGGGCATCATTCCGCCACAGCCCAGCAAACAGATATCTAACATAGTTTCTCCTATACTTCCAGAATTTCCCTTTCCGTAACCGGAATCTGAAATTTGGATATCATTTCATCATAACACTGTTCGCACACATCAAATTCATGGCGAACCAGATCTTTCTTAGAAAAAAATCCCCAGTCCTTGCACACATACATAACCCCTTCGGTTAAACAGCTTCCCTTCACGGTAAGCTCTCTGCCGCAACAGTTACACAGGACTTTTTCCAGAACCTTTTTTTCTTTATCTTTATAAAAACGCATATGATTCCTCCCATCGTTCACCCTGGTGACAATTTCAATCATACTTGTTTTATGTGCGGATTCCTAGTGGGAAATGATTCCACATGATCACCGCATTTTCTACCGGCTTTTCATAAAAATTTTTACGGATTCCTTCTTTGGCAAATCCCATTTCTGTATATAAGGAAATCGCGGCCTCATTGCTTTCCCGAACCTCCAGAAAATATTCTTCTGTAAGATGTGCTGATCCTTCCCTGTAAAGCTTTAACAGAAGTTCACGGCCCACTCCCCGACGCCGATACGCTGCATCTACCGCCACATTGGTGATCTCACCGGTACCTGCAATACAATAACATCCAAGATAGCCTGCAATCTCACCATCCACAAGTGCTGTCAAAAAGACGGTATCATCTCTTTCCATGCTTTCCAGGAAAGATTTTTCTGACCACGGAAGGGAAAAGTTGGCTTTCTCGATCTCGCATACCTTTTTTAAGTCTTCCGGCTGCATGCCTCTGACGATGGTCCCTCTCATACGCCTGCTGCCTTCTGTTTCTCTGCGCGTTCTCTTTCCGCCTGAGAAAGTCTTAAATAGTCCGGCTGATGATCTGCGGCAGATTCCAGTTTGCCTTCTTTTGCATACGCAAGGGCAAGCGTTCCAAGGGCACCCGCTCTTTGGCGGCTTAAATGTGCCGGAGCTGCCATATATGGAATACGCATCAATTCTTCCAGTTTCTTTTCATATACCGGATATCCATCCCCTAAGAAGATTACTTCTCTTCCCAGCGTATTTAATTTTTCTGCTATGACAGAAATATCCACTGCCATCTGAGGCTCTATGACCTTTAAAGTATTTCCTTCAAATTCATAGATCCCTGTGTAGACCTGATTTCTTCTGGCATCCATCAAAGGACATACGATTTTTTCCGTTCCGCAAAGATTGTATGCCAGTCCATCCACAGTAGGAATCGAGATCAACGGCTTGTGAAGCGCCAGGCCCAGCCCCTTGGCTGTGGCAGATCCGATACGAAGTC
>CALZFY010000114.1:0-4489 GCA_945786935.1 uncultured Lachnoclostridium sp. | reverse complement strand
ATTCCCTTTATCATATGAGAACGAGCTTCAAATTAGCACTGGATTTTTCCTCTTCCTGGACTAACTCACCCTTTAGGTCATCATCTTTTTTCTCTTGGCTTTTAACTGACGCTCCGAAAGACAGGTGTTACCCCACTTCGCAGGCTCCATCCTCCTCGACTAATTCAAGAAACACTAGCCGCTCACAGGAGAGCCTGTTTCGCGGAGTGTTTCTAAGAATGGATTCTCGGACTCTTCCGCTTAACGCTACGTGGTGCAACACCTGTCTCTCGGGCTGTGAGTGGGAAAATATAAGAGAAATATATTGAGATTTAAACGCTAATTAGATATATAAATTGCTTTTTTTATTTCTTCAAGGAACAGCTGGGACAACCTCTGTTCGTGCATCCGCATTTGGCTAAAGGAGGCGGAAAATCCATCCTAGAACATCTTCACGAAGCAGGCTCTCCTGCGAGTGATTAGATGTTCTTGGATTAGTTGGAGCCGACGACGCCTGCGGTGCACGGATAGAGGTTGGTCCAGGCGTCCCTTAAAAGAAAATGATAAACCAATTAATGGGTTAAAGTGCCCTTTAGTAACTACATATAATTTTGAGTTACATAGTCCAACAAGAGTTCTTTGTGATTCTTCTCAGGTTCCTCGATTACAATTTGTAAAAGGTCATTTAGTATTTCTCCAATCTGCTTACCCTGGGGGATACCTAAGGTGATCAGGTCACGTCCATCGATGGCAAGCTCTTTAATGGAGACACATTCGCCGCGTTCCAGGATACCTTCATAAATCTGTTCAAGCTCTGATAATTCTGCCAGTGCTTTTTCTTTTGCTTCTTCCTTCCAGCTTAAGGCATTGGCTTTCCTTACTTTTAAGAAGTAGGGGAAAAGGTCTTTGCCCACTCTTGCCATGGCCCGTCTCACCCGGTTGGGTGCATTTTTGATAAATAAATCATGGACTGCGGTGAGGCGTTTTACCTGATCGGTGGTATCATTGTCAAATTTCAGACGGCGCATGATGTCTTTTGACATCTCGGAACTGATCTCAGGGTGTCCGAAAAACCGGGTAATGCCTTCTTCGGTTCTTGAGTAGGTCATAGGCTTTCCAAAATCGTGAAACAGCATGGTAAGGCGTAGTACCTTGTTGTTTTCCACCTGAAGCAAAGTATTTAAAGTGTGCTCCCCTACCGTTCCTTCAAACTGGCTGTCATGCTCCTCCTGCTCCATAATGGCATCAAATTCCGGAAGGACTACCTTCGTAATGCCTGTTTCATAGGCTTCCTTTAAATAATCCGGATGATCTGATACCAGAAGCTTTACAAGCTCTGTCTGAATGCGTTCCGCACTGATTTTTTCGAGATTCCCCGCCAGCTCCTTCATAGCCTTTCTTGTTTTTTCCTCAATGGTAAATCCAAGCTGGGCAGAAAAACGAACAGCCCGAAGAATCCTTAGGGCATCTTCTGTAAAACGCTCTTTTGCATCTCCTACACAGCGAACCAGGTGATTCTCTAAATCGGCGATACCATCGAATGCATCCACCAGTCCTGCCCTGTCATTATAAGCCATGGCATTGATGGTAAAATCCCGTCGCTTTAAATCTTCAATCAGGTTTGAAGTAAAGGATACAGAGCTTGGGTGGCGGGCATCTTCATACTCTCCATCAATACGGTAGGTCGTTACTTCATAACCGGTATGGTCCTTCATGACGGTCACAGTTCCATGCTGGATCCCGGTATCAATGGTTCGGCCAAACAAAGCTTTCACTTCCTCCGGCATGGCAGAGGTGGTAATATCCCAGTCTGCCGGAATGCGTCCAAGGACTGCATCCCTGACACAGCCTCCCACCGCAAAAGCCTCGAATCCGGCTTCTTCCAGCGTACCAATAATTTCTTTTACATGTTGTGGCATTTCTATTTTGATCATGTTTCTACCACCTTTGAATAATAATATTACTTCTTTTATAAAAAGGGACGGCTTGATTTGCCGTCCCTATCGTTTTTGACAAGTAAAATTTTGTTAACTGTTTGAAAGCCTTCCGGATACAACTTAGTATGCTTTACCCCAGTAAACCATTTTCTTCGCCGGTCTTCCACAGCAGATACATTTATCAGAAAGCTCCTTCTGTTCAAACGGCATACAACGGCTTGTACATCCTGCTTCTTCCTTGATCTTGTCTTCACAAGCCTGGTCTCCACACCACATTGCTCTGATGAAGCCCGGTTTTTCTTCGGCGATCTTTAAGAATTCTTCGTAGGAGGTTGCATCGTAGGTATGTGCCTCTCTGTGTGCAAATGCACGATCGAACATATCCTGCTGCATCTGTTCTAAGATTTCTCCAAGCTTGGTTTCGATCTCATCTAAGGATACCACGATCTTTTCTCTGGTGTCACGGCGTACCACGATACACTGATTGTTTTCAATATCCTTTGGTCCCATTTCAATACGGGTTGGGATACCTTTGATCTCCTGCTCTGAGAATTTCCATCCCGGAGACTTATCGGAAGCATCCAGGGATACACTGTAAAGCTCAGAAAGCTTTGTTCTTAATTCTTCTGCCTTTTCCAGTACCCCTTCTTTATGCATGGCGATTGGAACGATCATAGTCTGGATCGGTGCGATTCTTGGCGGTAATACAAGACCTGAATCATCTCCGTGAACCATGATGATGGCACCGATCAAACGGGTTGTCATACCCCAGGAAGTCTGATGTACCGGTACTAATTTATTATCCTTGTTAGTGTACTGAATACCGAATGCTTTGGCGAATCCATCACCAAAGTTATGGCTTGTACCGGACTGAAGAGCCTTTCCATCATGCATCAATGCTTCGATGGTGTAGGTTCTAAGAGCGCCTGCAAATTTTTCTTTTTCTGTCTTCACACCCTTTACAACCGGGATCGCCAGCACATTTTCCAAAAAGTCCGCATATACATTTAACATCTGTACAGTTCTTTCTTCCGCTTCCTCAGCTGTTGCATGTGCTGTATGGCCTTCCTGCCATAAGAATTCTCTGGAACGTAAGAAAGGACGGGTCGTCTTTTCCCAACGTACAACGGAACACCACTGGTTATATACCTTTGGTAAGTCTCTATGGGACTGAATTTCTTTTGCGTAGAAATCACAGAATAATGTTTCAGAGGTTGGTCTGACACACATTCTTTCCTGAAGTGGTTCCAGTCCGCCATGAGTTACCCATGCAACTTCCGGTGCGAAACCTTCTACGTGATCTTTTTCCTTCTGAAGAAGACTTTCCGGAATAAACATTGGAAGGTACACATTCTGTACTCCGGTCTCCTTAAATCTTCTGTCCAATTCTTTCTGAATGTTTTCCCAGATTGCATAGCCTGCAGGTTTGATCACCATACAGCCTTTTACGCTTGTGTAATCACACAGCTCTGCTTTTTTTACAACGTCTGTGTACCACTGGGCAAAATCTACATCCATAGAAGTAATGCCTTCTACTAATTTCTTATCCTTTGCCATAATCTTCTCCTATTTTTCTTACTCTTTCAAAATCTTCCGGATACAGGCAAAATTCCATGCAAAATTTGCTTTGCAAATGAATTTTTGCTTGCGAAACACGGAACTTTCTTGCGAAAACCCTCGCAGATTTCTTCATATTTTATACCAAAGAAACTGCCCCGTCAAGGAAGGAACGCTTTCTTTGGATAGAAATCTCTCTACTGCAAACCCCGTTCCAGTAAAGGATTATCAGGCTCTATAGTAAATTCCATCCGCTTTTCTGTCTTTGGATGAACAAAAGATAATTTGTAAGCACACAAAGCTGTCTGTACATACCCGGTAGTTTTTGCAAAAGCCGGATTGTATTTAGTATCTCCGTAAAGGGGCCATCCCGCATTTGCCATCTGTACCCGGATCTGGTGATGACGTCCGGTAAGAAGCTCGATCTCTAAAAGGGCGGTTTCTTCATCCTCTTTTAGCACCTTATAATTTAACTCGCTTCGTTTGGCGTCCTTTGTACCTTTGGGTACTACTTTGGAAGTATTGCTACGTCCGTCTTTTTGAATGTAATCCACAAGGGTGCCTTCTTTTTCGGAGGGTTTTCCACAAACCAGTGCCAGATAATGCTTTTTCATGGTTCCGTCTGTCACCTGTTTGCTCAATGCCGCCGCTGCTTTTTGGTTTTTTGCAAACACCATGACCCCTTCCACAGGCTGGTCTAATCTGTGGACAATTCCAAGATAAGGCTCTCCTCCTTTCGGGTTTCTCATGTAAAGCTCTCTTTTGATAATTCCCTCCAGATCCATAATCCGCATTTTTCCTGCCTGAACCGGAGTTCCCGCATCCTTTTTGACGACGAGGAGTTCATCATCTTCATATAAAGTATTTAATCCCATATTTTTTCCTTTATTTTCTCATGATTTGTAACTGTTCAGAGCAAAGCAAAATTTCATAAAACAGTTGTAAAATGCTTGCTTTTTTAAGACTGTTTTTGAAATTTTATTTGGCGGATACGCCACACCGACGAAATGCAAAGC
>CALZFY010000113.1:0-4549 GCA_945786935.1 uncultured Lachnoclostridium sp. | reverse complement strand
TTATCCCTTTAGAAGAATCCCCCGCAGATATTGAGTAAGCTATACCGACGTCATGCAAATTAATATAGAAGATATCATTCCTATATAATAGGCTCCCAGTATTATAAATATTCGAAGTATATAAAGAAACAGACAGATTTGAAATTTTTCTTAAAAGTCTGTTACCTAAGGTAGCAAGAGGGTAGAGCATGAAGTCCTTGCTATCATTACAAATTAAGAAGCAATAGCTATCCTCATATAATACTGGTTCAATACAAAGAAACTTAGTATCACTGATCATTGCAAAAAATATGGATTCTAATTCATTCTGATTCATATTCTCAAGGATACAGATATTCTCAATATCTTGGAGCAGATAGAAATTACGAAATAGTGAAGTATCTGTATCAAATTGGTCATATAAAGAACTTGAACAGGAATCAGATAATTCTATTTCGTCTGTGTTCGGCAGTGGGAGAGTAGTGGCGGCGCTTAAAGCAGCTTCAATATCTGAGTTTATAATGTCATTGTCAATGGTGTTGGAGTCGTGAGATATCTTAGAATCAACAGCATTGTAAAATTCATATACATTATTAGGTGCCTCATAACGTTTATCTATCACGAGAAGATTATCACTCGAAAACAATACTTTGCTTTGAAATAAATCCGGATTTAGAGGTTCCATAATGGCACATAAATATTCAGTTGTAGGTTTAATTTTAATCTTGGTTGGTTCAGCCAAGAGTTTGACAAGACGTCTGATCAAAATCTCGTTGGAAGGTCTGGTATTGTAATTCTCATATTCAATAGATTTCACTACATTTTCCAGGGACTTTGCAACCAAATCTAAGTAATCAGGATATAGTTGCTTAATATAAGAAATAACATGTAGTTGGGTTACTTTACGCTTGATATCCTGATACAGCTTATTAATGAGGAGTTGCCGGCTTTGATAGGGTTCCTCTAAAAAATAACCTGGTGATATACCATAAAACTTTTTAACAAGCAATTCTAAAGGATAAGCATCGACTAATATATTGTTAATATGAAGAGGAAAATATGAGCTGAAATAAGTAGAGAGCTCTGAATCATTAGTGCTTAGGTATGTTTCGATAGAAGTAGAGCTGTGATTCATAATAAAATATAAGAACCTGGCTTCATCTGCTCTGTTAGAATTTTTGTGAGTTGTGCTATAAGGGCATAAGAAACATAACCTATGGTTGAATTTTCCAAAGGAAAAGGAAATCTTTCTTATGCGTGAACAATTTATCTTACAATTGGTGTGAGTATTTTGAAATAATCGATACTCCATCTCTATATCTGATACAGACAAGCGAGTTTCTCCATCAGATAAATTCCGGCATGATGCAGGAAGAGAAGACAAGTAGCTGGCATCAAAATGAAAGATGCTAAGTAAATGGCAAAATAGAAGCCTACGATCCTCATCAGTCCACCAAGGTCCTACCGCCTGAAGACAGGGGAGTAAATCATTATTTAATTGTTCCATAAAAATCTCCAAAAGAAATATTCCGTTGTAAAAATATAATAACATAAACAGTTGAAAGAATATAGTCGAAAATAGTAAAGAAATATTTATTCAGCTTGTCAATAAATGCATAGTGTGATACGATAATTACGAAATTTAGTTTAGTAGTAAAAATCACAAGTTCCGGTAGGAACCAGGATGCATGCGGGCAGTGATTCGTCCCAGCATGAAAAATATAGGGTCTTTATGCGTATTTTGCTGTTACCTAATAGTTGGTAACAGCTTTTTTTATTTAAAGTACCCTTAGAAAGGAGAGAAAACAGTGAAAGAAGAGGATCTGATAGAACGCTTGCGGAAGGCGGAATATCAAGAAAGCTATTTTTCAAAAATTATGCATGCTAAAAAAGTTCAGGATATCATAGATATTCAAGCGACGCCGGAAGAGATACTCTCTTATTTCAGTGCTATCGAAAGATTGGGTAGCATAGAAGAGGAGTGTATTTTTTTTGTAAAAATAGCAGTGCAAAGATTAAGAGATGCACCGGTAGAGAAAAATAGGCGGGCATTTCTGATTTAACAGGAGGAACTATGGAGGCAACTATTAAAATTACAGATGATAGTCATCTGGTCAAAATCATCATAGACGAAGATGATGGTTCAAGAATCGAAAAAAAGATTACCAGGCAAACATTTCGCAGTATTTTTAAAGTGGAAGAAAAAAATGAATACTTCTGCAGAAATAGGCTATTTGATAGCCTTGAAGGTATAGGAAATGTGGAAGGTTTGTTATATGGAAATGTTGATTCTAAAACGGTAAAGGGATTATTCTTTGTGCCTGCTGATCTAAGATATATGGATGTGGTAGGAGAGAAGAGGATGATACCTTATCCATCACTTCTTTTTTGTCTTGAAGCAAAGATGGGATCTATGGTGGCCAGTCATTGCTTTGCGATAAAAGAAAAGGATCTTTCTAAACTAAATTTAGATGTAAAATTGTACAATTTCCCTTTCGGAAATGTAAACCCACATGATCATCATATATGTTGGGGCAATAACAGAATGAATAATCTTTGCAGTTATAAAGACTTAAGAGGAGCAATTGGTACATTTTTCTATTCAGAATCAAATAAGGACTATGTATCTGTTGGAGTAAGCTATGCCAAGAAATACGGTACATATGAAAATTTTCTGGGCCAGCTGCAAGGGAAAAGTCATTTCCCCAAAGATGCCCTTGTGCGGTGTCATGAGGATTTAACGCTAAAGCACATATTTGACAGACTCATCATAAAGGAAATGGAGGAATAATCATGTTTGATATGATTGGAGAATTTGGTATCTTTGGAGACGCATTAATGCCGGTAATGAAAGAACAGAATAAAGAGGCAAAAACCAAGGATGAAAAGAAGAGTGAAAAGAAAGAGGAAAAAATGGAAAAAGTAAAAAAGTACAAAGCACCTTTAACCATTGTATTTGACTCTATGGAGTCACTTGAAATTAATGGGGGCGAAGAATACACGGAGGAGGAAGTAGTGGCCAGAATACAAGAAGCGTGCTTTTTGGCATTTGTCGGATACGAAAAAAGCTTTCAATTAACAAAGCTTAATGAATCTACATACTTATTTCGCCCTAAACCCTCAACCAAGTACGATAAGGGAGATGCAGGAAAATTTCTACTGCTGGAAGATATACAGATTTTAGAAGAAATAATTGAAAGTGATGGTTCAATAAGTGTCGATCAGGTTAAGGAATACATACTCAACAAGTATCAGGTACAAACAGATCTGTATTTGGTTAAAGAGGTATATATTCCTATCCCGGTGATTGAAAAGACCAGTTCTTATGAAAATGTTAAATTTCCAATAAGAATCAATGCACTGACGCTATTTGGTGAGCAGCTGGAATTGACAAAAGAACAATACAGGGAACTGTATCCTCAAAAAGAGGAGCAGATGAGCTTATTGGAGGATGAACAGGAAGTAATTCCGAATGAAGAAGCACTTTTAGAAATTGCGAAAACACTTCTACCTGAATATGGCTTAGATATCCAGATTGGATATAACGAAAAGAATAACACATTCACTGTAATGCATAAGCAAGATGATCTGGTAGGACCGTCAAAAGTTAAGTCCAAAACGGAGGAGCAATATCCAACGGATGCATCCGTATCCTTGATCTTTACCAAAATTAAATTATCAAGCGATATGTTTGAAGGAAAAAAGGAAATAACAAAAAAGGAGCTATTAAAGTATATCTGTAAGCAGTATCCTGAGTATTCACCGGAAAGGACAGAACTGATATATGATAAAAAGCAAAAATTGATTATACCTTCATTGAAAAGTGGTAAGAGAGGTGCCTACCGGTTAGAAGAGGGAGAAGACTATCGTTACGAAAATTCTCCAATGATGGAGATTAAAGCGTATAAGGAAAAACCTAATTCTAATGGGTGTGTGGGTGGTGAAGTCATATATAAGCTTCCTAAAATTCCTTTTATGATTCTGGATGAAATCATTAAGTTTTTTCTACATATTTATAGAAAACAGGGAACAGAAGCCATCGCGATGATTTTCTATAATAAAAATCTACAAATTTATGAAACATACTATCCAGAGCAAAGGGCAGGAACAGGTCATGTCGAATTTGACAGGGATCCTGTTCTTGAACATGATCCATCAAAATACTTAGTTCTGGAAATACATTCCCACGGATGCTTTGGGGCATTCTGGTCTCTTACTGATAATGAAGAAGAACTTGCACACCGGCTATATGGTGTGATCGGTAAGTTGGACAGCTTTCGTTATGACCGAGAGCATATTATTCTGAGGGCTGCAACCGGAGGGTACCATGTAAAAGTGGACCCTAAAGAGGTGTTCTCTTTTAAAGGAAGCGAATGATAAATAGCAGGTAGGATATGGTAACCCGATGCTAAATCGAGTTTGAACCATATCTTTTTTTGTGGATATAATCTAAAAAGCAGGAGGCTATATGAGAGATCACAACAGAAGAGAAATCAATAAGATAAATACAGTTTTGAGCAAATGTGAAATGAAGTGTATTTATTATTGGATTGAATATTTTATGCAAAGG
>CALZFY010000112.1:0-4832 GCA_945786935.1 uncultured Lachnoclostridium sp. | reverse complement strand
GGGTGTGGGAATCTTCTGTAAGGTTTCGCTGAATACATTCATTTTCCTTTGGTCAGCGTATTTGCTGTAAAGCCTCGAAAAATAGAAAAATCCCCGAAGCGGCATGTTCGGATTATAGGTACTTTGGTGTTCATACAAATTCATGGTGCAATCAATGAGGCATGAAACTTCATTTTTTACATTCATGTACAATGCATTTTCCAAAGTGTTGATTTCGAGCTCATCCGGATTATCATAGGATGTTCCGTTTACTGCATTATATAAACTTAGCAGTTCTTTCTTCTCTTTAAAAATCATGTGGAAAAGAGATGCCTTGTAGGTACGGTTTCCATGGATATTTTGATATTCAGTTGTATTTTTCACTATTCTTTCCTCCATATTAGCATAAATTTTTCGTCAGTAACAGATAAAGTTGGAGCAATACATTTATCAATTTTGAAATATTATTTTGTAATGGATTTTGGATACGTCGGCGAACCGCCATAAAAGAAATAGTTTGAAATTATCAGAACTTCTTCAATATATCATTTGTATACTGCAAATTCAATCATATTTTTGAAAGAACAGGTTTTAACTTCTTTATTTTCTCCCATCTTCATCAAATCTTAATCAGATTTCCACTTTTTTCTTCATCATTTTTCAGGTTATAATGCTTCCAGAGAGGAGTGAAAGGGATGTATAAAATATTAATCTGTGATGACGAAAAAGATATCGTAAATGCTCTGAAAATCTATTTGAATGATCCAAACTATCAGCTATTCGAAGCATATAACGGAAAAGAAGCATTAGAAATCATGAAGAGAGAGGAGATTCATTTACTTCTTTTAGATATTATGATGCCGGAAATGGATGGGATTTCAGCTATGGCAAAAATCAGGGAATTTAGTAATGTACCGATTATATTACTGACAGCCAAGAGTGAGGATATGGATAAGGTCCTCGGCTTAAATGTCGGTGCCGATGATTATGTTACGAAGCCATTTAATCCTATAGAGCTTTTGGCAAGAATTCGTTCCCAGCTGAGACGTTATCTGCAGTTTGGTGCGGGAACTGTAAAATCTGACACTTTATGTGTGGGTGGAATTGAACTGGATGACCAGGCAAAACAGGTAACAGTAGATGGGGAGATGGTTTCCCTTACACCAAAGGAATATGATATTTTGAAGCTCTTTATGGAAAATCCGGGAAAAGTATTCTCTCCAAAGGAAGTTTACCGCTTAGTTTGGAAGGAAGCTCCCTTAGGAGTGGACAATACAGTGGCAGTACATATTCGTCATTTGAGAGAAAAAATCGAATTGAATCCTGCAGAACCACGCTATTTGAGAGTGATCTTCGGACAGGGATATAAAATGGAGGCGGGTGGAAAAGTATGAAAAATAAGATAAAAGCTTTATTAAAAGAACTTATGGAAATCTGGCCTACCTATATTCAGCTGGGATTGTTTTATCTCATTCAATATATCGTATGGTACATTTTAAATGAAGAACACCTTTTCTTATCATATGTTTTTCTTGAATTCTTATACGTTATTGAATTCGCTTTCAGTATTTATGTAATCATCAAAGAAGTTTACATAAACAGACTACATAATAGGATTGATCATTTGACAGAAGGAATGAATCTGGCAGTCATAGAACAGGTTAGAAGTGAGCGGATGAAGACCGAGCTGATTACCAATGTGTCACATGATTTAAAGACACCTTTAACCTCAATTATCAATTATGCTGATTTGATATGCCAGGAGCCCTGTGAAAATGAAACAATTACAGAATATGCTAAGGTTTTAGAACGTCAATCAATACGTTTGAAACGGCTCATCGATGATCTGGTAGAAGCATCAAAGGCTAACACAGGTAATCTGGAGGTTTCTTTAGAACCATGCAGTGCTGAAATTCTACTGACACAGGTTTCAGGAGAATTTGAACAAAAGCTTTCTAATGCCGGTATGGAGCTGAAAATTATCCAACCGGAAGCACCGATTACAATCTTGGCCGATACCCGTCGGTTATGGAGAATTTTTGATAATTTGATGAACAATATTTGTAAATATGGTCAGACGGGAACACGTGTATATCTGATTCTGGAAACAACCGACACACATGCAGTATTTACATTCAAAAACACTTCCAAATCAGAACTTATATTTACTGCCGAAGAGCTGACAGAACGGTTTGTCAGAGGGGATCTTTCACGTAATACAGAAGGAAACGGATTAGGACTGGCAATTGCAAAAACCTTAACTGAGTTGCAAAACGGTATCTTTGAGATCAATATTGATGGTGATTTGTTTAAAGTGATTTTAAAATTCCCTCAAATTAATAGTTAAAATCCAATTTTAAATAGATTTACAACAAAAAAATTAAATCTTCATAAAATTTTAATTATATTTCCAATTATTTCTTAATTTGCTCAATCTATAATTCTTTTCAGGACAAGTATGGCAATTACTTTGAGACTACTATGCTGGAAACAGGGGGACTATAATTTTATGAAAAAAAGAAAGATACTTTTGATTATTTCAATGTGTATACTTATGTTAAATGGTTGCGGAAAGGAAGGTGCTCAGACAAATTTGCAATCGCAGGTTTCAACGGAACCATTAATTTCAGAATCCGGCGAGAAGGTTACAAGTAATTTAACCGGTAAACAGGTAGATGCTTCTATTGGTTTACAAAGACCTATTTCCGTGATGTTTAATAATGCAAAGGAAGGCTGTCCTCAGACTGGTATCAGCCGTGCTGATGTAGTGTATGAAGCACCTCTGGCTGCAAATATAACACGTTTGATGGGTATCATGGAAGATTGGAGTGATCTTGAAAAAATCGGATCTATCAGAAGTACCCGGGACTATTATGTATCCTTTGCATTGGAATTTGATTCCATTCATGTTCATTTCGGACAGGCAACTGCCTATGTGGGAGACTTATTGAACAGTGAGGAAGTAGATAACATCAGTGGCAAAGTGGCTGGCATTAAACGACCGGCAGAAAATGCATTCTTCCGTACAGAAGACAGAAAAGCACCTCACAATCTTTATGCAAGTGCAGAAGGAATTATGAAGGATATTCAGAAATTTGGATATTCATTAAATCACGATGAAGCTTTTTATGGAAAATTCAAATTTGCGAAAGATGGTGAAGATCTGGATTACTCCATGTATCCAGATGCAACTGTCCTATATCCCGGTGGAAAAGAAGCAGGAAAACCAAATGGGTTCTCCAACGTAGGATCCTGCTTCAAGTATAATGAAGCCGATAAAAAATACTATCGTTATCAGTACGGGGCTGAGCATGTGGATGATATGACCGGAGAACAGCTGGCATACGAAAATGTTGTATTCCAATATTGCTACGGAGAAGTTCGAGACAAAGAAGGATATCTTGCTTTTGAATGCTTTGGAAGTGAGAAGAGCAACAAATCAATCGTATTTACTGAGGGAAAGATGATAGAAGGTACCTGGTGGCGGGATGGCTCCAACAGTGAACCGGCAAAATATCTGGATGAAAATGGAAATCGAATTAAAATGAATCAGGGTAAAACATGGATCTGTATCATTTGGAACCAGTATTCTGAGGATGTTGTTATAGAATAATAGGGTGCAAAGAATCTTTGATAATACAAATGCAATACGATGTAAACGAAAAATTGACAAATTGCAGAAATTAACATATACTAAAGGAAAATATATCATAGGTAGAATAAATACTCTATTAATCATTATAATGAATTAGAAGGAGGTTTTAAAATGGCTACAGTACCTACACAAGTAAGAGTAGATGAAAATTTAAAAAAACAGGCAACAGAACTTTTTTTAAATCTGGGAATGGATATGTCCAGTGCAATAAATATTTTCTTAAAACAGTGTGTTTTAAGAGGAGGACTTCCTTTTAGTGTTGAGATTCCACAATATAGACCAGAAGTTATGGATGCGATGGAAGAAGCAAAAAAATTAAGTAAGGATCCAAATGCAAAGAGATACAGTAATTTTTCCGCTGCTCTGGAGGATCTTGATTAATGCCATATGAATTAATTCTTACGGGCAAATTTAAAAAGAGCTTGAAGTTAGCCCGGAAAAGAGGACTTGATATATCACTTTTAGAAGATATTGTTACTAAGCTTCAGAACAATATACCTTTAGAAGAAAAGCATAGGGATCATGATTTAAAGGGGAAATTTCAAGGCTTTCGAGAATGCCATATTCAGCCTGATTGGTTACTAATCTATTTAAAAGAAGATGGTATTCTGACATTAACCTTGGTTGATACAGGAACACATGCTGACTTATTTAGGATGTAATTAGACCAGAGTGTCTCTTGGGTTTTTATTTTTATGACAGGGAAACTTTCCCTGTCTTGTTTTTTAACCAGCAAATTATCCACTTCCTTTGTCTAGGTATGAGTGCAAAGAATCTTTGCGTGACTTATCGAGCTGGTTTTTGTATATTAACTAAAAAAATGAAAGGAACGATAAGATTCATGGCTAAGGTAGGAAAGAATATCAGAACACTAAGAACCAAACAGGGAATGTCACAGGAAACACTGGCTGAGAAATTATTTGTAAGCAGGCAGACTATATCGAATTATGAGACAGGAAAATCATATCCAGATATCGATATGCTGGTGAAAATAGCAGAAGAGCTGCATGTAGAAGTGCAAGTGCTGATTTATGGTGAGGTGGTAAAAAAGAAGCCCCCTGTATTTGATAAAAGATATTTGATTACAGATATTGTGGTCAGCGTCCTGTTATATTTTATAACATGGATAATCGTACGGTGTAGACAGATTTCCCTGGATGTATCGCCACTTGAGAATCCGATGTGGAATATGGGCTTT
>CALZFY010000111.1:0-4839 GCA_945786935.1 uncultured Lachnoclostridium sp. | reverse complement strand
GTGGACAGCATAGGATCCATTTTTGCTGCTTTGGCAGCTTTTTTTGCAGATTTTGGGAAAGCTGTGGTAAATGGAGACTGGGCAGTGAAGCTGTCACTACTTTGGATGGGTGCGGGATATGCCCGACGAAAACAATATATTAAAGCAGTTTTAATGACCTTACTGGAAATAGCAATTATTGTGTTTACTATCCAGATTTCCATGCAGTACGTACCAAAGTTCTTAACACTGGGTACAGTTCAGGCAGAACAGGTCTTTAATATGGAAACAATGAAAACTGAATGGAATGACTATGACAACTCATTTTTGATTCTGTTACTTTCGCTGTTCAGTTTTGTTGTATGGTTTATAGCTTTCATCATTTGGGTGAAAAATGTCATCAATGTATATGAACTTCAGAAAAGAGCGGAACAGGGCTTACATATCAATACATTCCGTGAAGATATGATCCGTTACATTGAAGATAAGTTTTATATTACCATGCTCACACCACCAATTATTGGAATTGTGGTATTTACAGTAATTCCAATCCTTCTGTTGATCTTCGTTGCATTTACGAATTATGATCAGCAGCATATGCCACCAAACAGCTTATTTACCTGGGTTGGATTTGACAACTTTATCAGCCTCTTTGGCGGCGGTGGCCTTACGGTTACCTTTGGCTATGCATTTGTCCGCATTCTTGGCTGGACTTTGGTCTGGGCATTTTTCTCAACATTTACAAACTATTTCGGTGGAATCCTGCTGGCTATGCTGTTAAACAGCAAAAAGACAAGAGCCCCGAAATTCTGGCGTTTATTGTTTGTAATAACGATTGCAGTGCCACAGTTTGTATCCTTACTGCTTGTAAGAAACTTTTTCTCCAATGGCGGTATTGTAAATACGATTTGTGCAAATGTTGGTCTGACTTCATTTTTAAGAAGTGCAGGTTTGATCTCTACAAATTACATTCCGTTTTTATCGGCTCCGGGATGGGCACATGTCATGATCATCATTATTAATATCTGGATTGGTCTTCCTTACCAGATGCTGATTGATACAGGGGTTTTAATGAATCTGCCTACAGATCAGCTGGAAAGTGCCCGTATGGATGGTGCTTCCCCATTCCAGATTTTCAGGCATATTACCATGCCGTATCTGTTGCTTGTTACAGGACCGACCCTGGTAACAGATTTTGTCAGAAATATTAATAACTTTAACGTAATCTACTTACTGACACAGGATGTTTATACTACGACCAATCAGGCAATGGCAAACTCACAGGCAAAGGAAGTAGACCTTCTGGTTACCTGGCTGTTTACCCTGACTCAGGATTACTATAACTACAAGATGGCTGCGGTAATTGGTATTATGGTATTTGTTATCTGTGCAGTATTTACTCTGGTAGCTTTTAACTTTATGATCGGAAACGGTAAGGAGAGTGAGTATCAATAATGAAAACAAAAACAGTAAGTAAAAAAACAACTCAGATTATTTTACATAATGCATTGATTGCTCTCCTGGCCATTATCTGGCTGGTACCTATTGTCTGGTTATTATGTACATCCTTCAGTGCATATTCAGGCATGAATGCAAGTACCTTTTTCCCGAAAGAATGGAGTATCGTTCATTATACAAAATTGTTTAATTCTGATTCTGTAAATCAGTTTCCAAGATGGTTTTTTAATACCTTTAAAATTGCATGCTTTACCTGTGTGATCTCAACGATGTTTGTTCTGATGGTAGCTTATGCAACATCTTTCGGAAAATTTAAAATGCGTAAGCCTTTGATGAACATGGCAGTTATTATCAACCTGTTCCCAGGTGTGCTTTCAATGATTGCGGTGTATTTCACATTAAAGACCTTTGGGCTGACAAACAGCCATGTAGGTTTGATTATGGTATATTCCGCATCTTCAGGGCTTGGATATTTGATCTGTAAAGGATTTTTTGATACGGTGCCAAGATCCATCTGCGAAGCAGCACGTATTGACGGATGTAGTGAAGCACGTATTTTTTTCACTATGATCATTCCAATGAGCCGTCCGATTATTGTTTATACCGTCATCAATAGCTTTTTAGCACCCTGGATGGATTTCGTGTATTCAAAGATGATCCTGAATGCAGGTATTTCTGAAAATTACACTGTTGCGGTTGGTTTATATAAAATGCTGGATAAGAGCCTGATCAATACCTACTTCACACAATTCTGTTGTGGCGGTGTACTGGTATCTATTCCAATTTGTATCTTATTCCTTATCATGCAGAAATTCTATGTAGAAGGTATTACCGGTGGTGCAGTGAAAGGTTAGAAAGGAAGAAATGTAATTATGAAACAGTTTGTTGTAAATATTATCCATCGCCCGGAAATGGTTCCGGAATATGCGGAGAAAGTGACCGGGCAGGGCAAAACCGAGGATATCGGACGCGAGTCCTTACTGACAGAAAGTCTTGATATCTTCAAACTACAGCAGGAATGTGCACATAAGAATGGGTTGAAAACAACCATTCAGATGACTTATGCAAGCTTGTTCAATGAAGAAGCAGTGGCTTTGGCAAAAGAGCATCATGAGACTTATGGTGATGAGATTGCACTTTCCCTTCTGGGACTTCCATGCGAACAGTTCAGGGAAAAATATAAAACAAAGGATTTTTGTATCTGGATGTTTTCTATGGAAGATAAGAAAGCTATTGTAAAAGATGTATTCGAAGCGTTCTTTGATAAATTTGGATTTTATCCGGAATCCACAGGCTCCTATTATATGGATGCTGACCTGATCAACTTTATCAAAGCAGAATATCCTTCTGTAAAATGTGCAGTAGCTACCTGTTGGGAAGAGGGACCAAAAGCATATCATACATGCAATAACAGCTGGTATACCTTTATGGACGGCGGCCCATGGGCTCCTTGGATTCCATCCAAACAAAATACACATGGACCGGCTGCCAATGAAACAGAAGATTCCGGAATCGTTGCAATCCCGCATTTGTCCAGAGACCTTCTTGCTTGTTATGATGGAAATGGTTCCAATTTCGGAACCCATCCTCAAAACGTACTTCGTGGAATGATCTACGATACCAAGACCTGGGATTATCCATATATGTATAATCTGATCGACCAGTATCGTTCCCTTGAAAAATATAACAACGGCTATGCCTACAATATGATGTTCGTAGGACCAGGCTGGATGAATAAAATGGGACGCTGGGAGGCGCCTTATGAACTTTTGAAAAAATCTTATGAGGATGGCTGTGCATATTACGGAGAACTTAAGAAACGCGGAGAACTGGTTGATATGACTATGAGTGAGTTCGCTGACTATTACCGTGCGGAAAAGACCTATACGGAACCGGAATGTGCATTATGGCGTGATATTTTATATGGAAGCAAGAAACAGCTTTTCTGGTATTGTGACCCGTTTATGCGTGCCTGTGTAAATATGGATCAGGGCGGAGCAATCGTTGACTTAAGACCTTATGCTGCTAAACTGGAATGGCCGGTAGGTATCGGTACTCCACATGTACAGGATGCAAGCTATCCATTCCTGATTCAGGAGAAATATCGTGCAGGTTATTTTACCCACTATGCAGGAGAGGGAACTGTACGAAGTGCTAAGGTTTGCTATAACGGTGAAGAGGTTGATTTGTGCCTTTGCCGTACAAAAGCACATTTTTCACAGAATGGAAAAGATAGAATCCTGACACTGGATCCTGTTGATATCGAATTTTCTGACCTGACTGTAAAGATTCAGAGTATCATTACTTTTGAAGAAGGCAGCAGTGCAATCAAAATTCAGCGAAATGTGCTGGAAATGAGCAATCCGGAAGCAGACGTTACCATTAATGAATATATGGTGGGCTGCTATGGAACAACCGAATATACGGAAGATATGTCTTCTCTGACACTGAAAGTTGAAGCAGGAGAAGACAGTGCAGAGATTCCTTATGAATACAAATGCAGAGAAGCTTCTGCAAAAAATGCAGATGCCGTTTGGTGCAAGCTTCCTCCAATTGATACAAAGGTTTCAATGTACTGCGAAGGAAGAGAAAAGGATGGATATGTTAAGGAAGGCTATGCTTTCAGCCCGATGTTCACCCTTGGATATACCGGAAAATTGCGTGATAAGGAGGTCTTTACAACATGGCTCAGTCTGGAAAAGGAAAGCTAAATTACAGATGTCCTTCCTGCTTTATGAGGGACCTTGATATTGATATGTTCTATGATAAGGACAAAAAAAGCTATTATTGTATTCGGTGTCAGTACGAAGGAACAGAAGAAGATGTACTGAAAAAGAATGAAATGGCAAGATTCCGCTATCGCGATATGATGAAGCGATTTGTGGATTTCGAAGATTTTTCTGAATAACTAAATCGAAAAGAGGATTGGCGTATGAATCACTGGGTAAAAGGCATGGATATTTCCACACTTCTTGAAGTGGAAACCTGTGGAGGACATTTTTTTGACGGGGGCATTGAAAAAAATGCGCTTGAGATATTAAAGGATTATGGCACAAATCTGGTTCGGCTTCGTTTGTGGAATAACCCATACACGCCGGAAGGAGAAGCTTACGGTGCAGGAACCAATGATCTGGCAGTCGTGATGGAACTGGCACGTCGTGCAAAAAGACTTGGTATGGAATGGATGTTGGATTTTCATTACAGTGATTTCTGGGCTGATCCCGGGAAACAGACACCACCAAAGGCATGGCAGGGATATGATATTGAGCAGCTTAAAAAGGCAGTTTACGATTATACATGGTCAGTCATGACAGTATTGAAGGAAGCTGATCTTTTACCTGCCATTGTTGCGGTGGGAAATGAGGTGACCAATGGGCTTTTGTGGCCCCTTGGCAAAGTTCC
>CALZFY010000110.1:0-5007 GCA_945786935.1 uncultured Lachnoclostridium sp. | reverse complement strand
GCCATGTCTTCACAATTTCCAATCTGGAAAATGACCTCATGGAATAGTTTTTCCTGTTTTCCCTGCCGGATTTTTTCATAATAATTTGTAATCTGACGGTCTTTTCTTTTCCCCACATTGTATCGCTCCACAGAATCATCAAACAACTCTTTATAAACATCTTTCAGATTTTCATTCTGGTAACAAATATTCAAGTGTACTCTGTCCGGATCTACATTTTCTGCTATGAAATCCCTTCTGTTATGAGCCAGAGAACCAGCTCCGATCATACCGCTAATTGTTCTTTTCATGGTCATGCTTCTCACCTCCCCTTCTGAAACCAGTGCCAGACATGGCACATAAATTTGTATCTTCGCCAGTTATGGCGATAAAAAGAACTCTTCGCCGGATACGGCGGTTTTGTTACTTTTGTCAAAAGTAACGCAAAAGCACTTTCGACAGCCGTACCGTCCATCAAAAGTCCCCTTGCGCCCTGCCGGGGGCAAGACGTCCGGGGACGTCTGTTATGCACCGACCGAATCGGAGCGAAGACCTATTCCTCCCGTTGGTCGGTTTACTCCTGCGTTACTTGTATGACTGACTTATCCCGTTATTCTCGCCCGGACATATTCCAAATCTCCGCAGTATGGTGTCCCCACCAGATACCATTCCCTTGCCGGATTCATTTCCATTCTGGTCTTGACCCACTGATCGTCAACCAGCACTTCCAGCCCTTCTCCGCAGTGAAATCCTGTGTCAATCCATAAATCTGATGATAATAAACCGTATCTTCCGTTATTGCTGTTATAACCTAATCTTCCTTCTCTCATTGTGTCACTCTCCCTTCATTTATCGTTTTCCATAGGGAGCCCCGTTTCAGGGCATCCTTCACAGCCATCAAACCACCAACGCACTGTCGTTTTATCCACAACCTTCCGTCTTGCATCTTACCAGCTTTCTCCTTGTCTGCTATCTACAGGTGCGTGACACGCTCCTGTCATAGGACAGACAACAAGAACTGTTACCATCGAAAGCTTTCCGGTATTCCCCGCCTGTCCAGATATTCCTGACGGGACTTTTCCCGTTCTTCCTCTGTCGGAGCAGTTTTCGACTGTGTATATAACTGCCGGTTTGCCATACGCTCCACTTTCTCCATAAGCCCTTTGCAAATTTCCTCCGAACAGCTTTGATCTTCCATCAAATGATAGGAAACCAGCTGTCTAAACAAGGCAAATGGTATCTGTACATTTTTTATTTCCATGTTGTCTCCTTTCAAGGTGGCAAGATGCCCTGTTCTTAAGAAATAGTCATCTTGCCATCTTCCTTTTATTCTGGAAGCATCCAGAACCATTGATTTCCACGTTTCACCGAATCAATCTCCAGTTCCAGTTTTGCGTTCCGTAGGGTTTTCTTCTTAATTCCTCGTTTTTCCGCTTCTTCTTCAATCTTTTTCTGTGCCATGCCACCATCAGCCAATATTTCCAACAGAAACTCCTTTGCCTTCCGGCTTTTCTGACCTCTGCTGTCACCACTGAGCAGATCATCCGCACTAATGTCGTATTCCCCGATCCACTCGAATCCAGTATCCTTATCTAATCGGAATGCAATTGATTTCCCTTCCGGTGCAAGGGAACTTTTCACATGGCATACCACACGGATTTCCGGTTCATCTTTAATCCGCCCAACAATCAGCACACTTCTGGCTGCCGCCTGAAAATCAATCGAACCCAATCCACGGTAAGAAGATTTTCCGTTACTGTTTTTGTTCATATGCCCGATCAGAATGATTGCACAGTGGTATTTCTCTGCAAGCACTGCCACACGCTTCATTAACGGACGGATTTCATTTGCCCGGTGCATATCCACCTCTGCTCCAAGAAATCCCTGTATTGGATCTAAAACTACCAGACGGGCTTTTGTCTGTATGATAGCTTCTTCCAATCTGGCATCCATCATGGTCAATGCCCGATCGTTATCATCAATTACCATCACTCTGGAACAATCTGCACCAGCTGCAAGAAGTCGAGGCTTGATAGTATCGCCCAATCCATCTTCTGCAGTCTGATAAATAACATTCACAGGTTCTATCGGGCTTTCCACTGGATTCGCATCAGAGTCAACGTTCTTTTCTGCTCTATCCTTCTCGTCTGTTGCCTGTTGTTGCTCTGGAAGAATTTTTTCGCCTTTGGTCAACTTCGCAATAATCTGAAGTACCATCGTAGTCTTTCCTTCTCCCGGATCTCCCTGAATAATCGTTACTTTTCCAAAAGGAATAAACGGATAGAACAGCCATTCAATCTGCTCTACTTCCACTGATTCCATATTTATCAGCTTCAGATCCGACTCCGTCCTTTTTATTTCTGTTTTCTTTGTCTCTACTCTGTTCGTTTCCATCGTTCCTCCTTATTTTCCCGTTGAAAGGAAGTGGAGATTTTGATAGAATACTCGTAGAAAGTTTTTGGTGAGTATTCTACCAAATCTCTGCCTTTAGGTGTTTGCCGACACTTAAAGGCATTTTCTATTCTTCCTTCATGCCATCCATCGTCACTGTGATCAGCCGGATTACTTCCAGTAAATCCTCCGGCACATCATCACCCTTTTTCAAACGTTTCAGTTCATTCAGAACCTTTGCCAGTTCATTTTTCAACGCCTTATACACTCTCGGATTTCCTGTCACTACAACCTCTTTTTCCTGCAATCTTCGGATAATATAATCCTGTTTAGTCAGACCGGACAATTTAACCGCTGTTTCCAGAAGTTCATCCTCCTCCGGTGATACCCGAAAAGCTACCGTTTTATTTCTCCAACGCCCCTGTCTATCCAAACATTTAGCTGACATACGCAAGTCCTCCTTCCCTATCATTTGGTTCTTCATTCATGTTTTCTGCATCCAACTGGTCTGCCATATCCTGCTGTACGGACGGGAACAGATGCGCATATCGGTAAGTGATCTTTTCTGCTGAATGACCAACCCTTTTTCCGATTGCCAGTGCTGTATAGCCCATGTTAATCAGCAAAGAGACATGGCTGTGTCTGAGATCATGCACCCGGATTTTTTTCACACCGCTTGCTTTGCATCCTCTTTCCATTTCATGGTTCAGATAATACTTAGTTACAGGGAAAATACGGTCATCCGGCTGCAGGCTGTAATATAACTTCAAACAATCCTGCATTTCGTCACATAAGAACTTTGGCATAGTTACAGTACGGACACTGTTCTTTGTTTTCGGAGTGCTGATCACATCTTCTCCCTTTAAACGCTGATAGGATTTGTTGATCCGCAACGTTCTCTTCTGGAAATCGAAATCCGCAGGAGTTAAAGCCAAAAGCTCCCCGGATCTGATTCCGCACCAGTACAATAACTGGAACGCATAGTAGGAAAGTGGTTTATCCATCATTTCTTCTGAAAACTGTTTATACTCTGCCTTTGTCCAGAAGAGCATTTCCTTGCTTTCTTCTGAGCCGATTGTGCCAGCTTTCCTTGCCGGATTCATGCTAAGATCATAAAACTTGATCGCATGGTTGAAAATCGTACTCAACTGTCCATGGATTGTTTTCAGATAAGTAGGGGATAAAGGTTTTCCTTTCCTGCTTGTCAATTTGCGAAGCTCATTATGCCAGTCCAAAACATCCTTTGCGGTGATTTCTGACACCTTTCTTTTTCCCAGATAGGGTAAAATCTTGGACTTGATAATATTTTCTTTTGTGAGCCAGGTACTCTTTTTCAGCCTTGGTCTCACATCTTCCTCATATAATTTGCAGAAGCTCTCCAGTTCCATATCCATACTGGCTTTCTTCTGGAGTATGAACTGCTGCTCCCACTGTGCAGCTTCTCTTTTTGTTGCAAATCCTCTTTTGCATTTCTGCTTACGTTCGCCGGTCCAGTCCTGATACCGTACCATAACGTACCATGTGTTATTGCTTTCAGTCTTGTAAATTGCCATTCTTAATTCCTCCCATCGTTTGATCTCGTTCCGTAGAACTGTTCGTAAAAATACTTCCGGTCAACTTTTCCTGCAATTGTCTGGCATCCCATCGCCTGTAATTCCCTGTTCAGCCTTTTCATCAGCTTATAAGCGTAGGATTCCGATACTTCCAGAACTTCCATGACCTCTTTTACATTCATAAACATTTTACTCATTGTAAAATCCCTCCTTCGTTTCTCACTATACATTTCTGTATAGTCCGTATGATACTATACTTTTTTGTATTGGTCAAGTGTTTCAAAACAAAAATTCTATACTTTTTTGTATGGTTTCTCCTTGTCTGTACTATACATATATGCTATACTCAATTTATCAAGTAAAAGACAGGAGATATGAGCATGGCAATAGGAGAAAGAATTCATCATTTTCGACTTCTGCGTGGATTCACGCAGAAATATTTAGGTCAACAGCTGGGATTCAGCGAATCACAGGCTGATGTCCGCATTGCACAGTACGAAAAAGGCTCTCGCAGTCCAAAGGAAAACTATCTGAATGCACTGGCTGACATTTTTGAGGTCTCCCCTCATGCACTCGCTGTACCGGACATTGACAGTTATGTTGGGCTGATGCACACCTTATTTACATTAGAAGACCTTTACGGACTTCATATTGGAGAAATTGACGGAGAACTCTGTCTCCGGCTGGATAAGTCCAAAGGAACCACCTACCTTTCTATGTTTGATATGTTCTACGCATGGCAGGAACAGGCAGAAAAACTAAAATCCGGGGAGATCACCAAAGAAGAATATGACCAGTGGCGGTACAATTACCCGAAAAAAACAACATAAAAACCAACGAAAAAAGGCCTTACCAAATTGATTTCACTCAATTCAGTAAGACCTTTTTTGTTGGTTTCACACATATTACCTGACAACCACCGGATTGCTGATAAATACTACCTAAATATCCGGTGTTATCATTTTGTTATCAAATAGAACTTCTTGTGCCCGGAAATGCCCTGTTTATAAGGGTTTCCAGAATTTTTTCATTATTCAAATTCAATAGTTGCTGGTGGTTTTCCTGTACAATCGTACATTACTCT
>CALZFY010000109.1:0-5010 GCA_945786935.1 uncultured Lachnoclostridium sp. | reverse complement strand
CCCCGACCCACGGCTTAGAAGGCCGTTGCTCTATCCAGCTGAGCTACGAACACATATTCATTTAATGAGTTATCATCACACCAAATGACATTGGTGAAGCGGGTGATGGGAATCGAACCCACGTATCTAGCTTGGAAGGCTAGTGTTCTACCATTGAACTACACCCGCTTAAAGTCGGGGTGACAGGATTCGAACCTGCGACCTCCTGGTCCCAAACCAGGCGCTCTAGCCAAGCTGAGCCACACCCCGTGATGTGTTGACACTCTGTATGGTGTCTTTTTTATGATTTCGACGCGTTTTCCTCAACGCAAGACATATAATACATGAACCCCAAACAAATGTCAACACTTTTTTTTAAAAATTTTTTATTTTATCTGTCAGCTTTCTTTGTATTCTGAAATTGCGTCGATCGTGCACTGATAATCCACTTTGATTTCTTCTAACATTTCGGCAGTTTCAGCGTCAAAAACGCCCTCTCCACCGCGGAATTTTTCTGTTAAAGCACTGGATGATTTCATGAGACGGTTGAATCCCAAATTTCCGCAAACACCTTTTAATGTATGTGCCATACGAAAAACTTCATCTTTATTTTTTGCTTCAAAGGCTTCGCACAATAAGGAAAAACTTTCATCTTCCAAAAATTTCCCCATAAATTTTTCAATCAGTTTGGCACTTGGAAGTCTTCCACTGACATCCTCATAGTTTCCCCCAAGTTTTTCATAGCATTCCTGTAATGTCATAATTCTCTTCTCCTGTCTTTTCTTTTGTAATATGTAACTGCTTCACAGGTATTTTGTCTCAAATAAAGGTTTTTTTCCTTTTTCCAGATAGAGTACCATATAGCTTGGTCTTCTTTTTTCCTGTCTTGGGAATGTCAGACTTCCCGGATTTGCTACCACAATATCCTCGTCGAACTCCAGTGTAGGTCTATGAGTGTGTCCAAAAAGAACAATATCCGCCCCTACCCGTCTTCCTGCCAATTTCAGCTGTTCATTTCCCGCATGGGCATAATAATAATGCCCATGGGTCATAAATATTTTAAATCCTTCCAATTCAAAGGTCACTTCCGGATTCAAATCGCTCCAGTAATCGTTATTTCCCGCTACCATTGCCAAAGGACATTTTGCAAGGCCTCTGATATAATCCTCAGATCCTTCTAAATCTCCCATATGGCATAGGAAATCCGGTCTTTCAATTTCCAATGCCTCCTCCAGACGATCATCCTTTCCGTGGGTATCACTTACCAGTAGTAATTTCATCATTGGTCCTTCAGCACTTCCTTTAATTTTTCTTTCATCATGCGAAGAGCTTTTCCTCTGTGACTTAACTGATTCTTCTTTTCCGGAGACAGCTCGGCCGTAGATTTGCCAAATTCCGGCAGCATAAAGATTGGATCATAGCCAAATCCGTTTTCTCCTCTCTCTTCATAGCCGATTCTGCCTTCCATAGCCGCTTTTTCCACATAAATCTCACCGTTTGGCATAACTGCAGCAATCGCACACACAAAACGTGCTGTACGTTCTTCCTCAGGCACTCCTTCCAGTCTGTCGATCAGATTCTGATTCTTGATATGATAAGAGGTATCCTCCCCCATATATCTGGCTGAATAAACACCCGGCTCCTTATTTAAGGCATCAATTTCCAGACCGGAATCATCTGCCAGTACAATATCGTCACACATTGCAGCAATGGCTTTTGCCTTGATGACTGCATTTTCTTCAAAAGTAGTTCCATTTTCGGTGGCATCCGTTGACAGACCTGCCTCTTTCATGGACAGAATCTCCATGCCAAGATCGGCCATAATCATTCGGATCTCTTTCATCTTTCCTTCATTGCCTGTAGCAAAAATAATTCTCATACGCTTCCTCTTCCCTAACGTAAATCTGCATATCCCTTTAAGCAGATATTATAATTTTTTGTCTCTTCAATGTGCTCCCACAGATTCCCCTGAAGGCTCAAATAGCCCTTTCCATCACTGATATCTGCATTTTCTGAAAGACCCTCCACAGGACATTCAATGGCTACCGGATATTCGGCATTTTCCGTGTTGATCTTTACCATAATAGCAAACTCGCTTCCGGCTTCAATGGATACCGATTTCGGGAAATCTATTGTGTAATAGCCCATATTTTCCAAAAATCCGTTACAAACATATTGTTTTAGCTTCAGTGATTTTTCTCCATAGAAATTTGGCACCACATAAATTTCATACTCTGTATTCTTACCCGTAGCATAAAAGCCTGCAGCCTTTAGTGCAATATCTTCCTGCGCCGTATATACATTGGCGAACCAACACTCCTCCTGACCGAATCCAATCTGTGCTGTATAACCACACTGATCTGACTGATAGATCAGATCATAATTATCTGTAGAATCGATCCGGCTGTAGCATATTCCATATCCGCCAATGTTTACATCCTCATAAGAGACATAAAAAGTCCCCATATTGCCAAAATCTTCTCCCCAGCTGTTCAGACACAGGAATGCACCATCTTCGCTGACATCTCCTGCGAATCTCCCGGCCGGATAGTGATCATCCCATCCTATGATGACTACGTCATGATTACTGATCTCATCTCCGCTGTAACAGTAAGAATTAAATTCCTCATTATAATAGGAAGATTCTCGCATATCGTTATCAAAATCTACATAAAGTGCGGACTCTACTCCACCATACAGGTACACCAGCTTCTTGATCGCTTCGTAATCCTTTGGTTCACTTTGACGGATTTCCTGCACATGAATACAAGGTTCCTGACCCTCCGGTGATACTCCGTCAAAAGGATCATCTACCTCTCTTACCGGTCCACTCCAGGACAATAAATACGCCATAGTAACAATATACGAGCCTCCATCCTCAAAATATTTCGAAAATGGATTGTGATAGATCAGATGGTCCGCAGAATACATTTCCTTTGCATCTTCATCCTTGGAAGACTCCAGAGCAGAGAGTGAAGCAAATGCCCAGCATGCATTGGTATCTCCCTGGTTTCGAAGAGCAGGCATTCTCCCATCCTGCATATAATCATAAGTTTCCGGCAATTCCACTTCCCGGACAGTTCTGTCAGGCTTTTGTGTAAAATACGGCAACGGAGGAATCTCTTTTACTTCTGAAATTGTACTCAGAATTTCTTCTTTCTCTCTACATCCGGTAAACAAAAGACTTGCGGCCATAAGCATGATTACAGCAAAAATTCTTTTTATTTTCCTCATGAATTTTTATTTCCTTTGGGCGGCTTTGGTCCCATAAACTGATAAAGATAGGTTTTCATCATTCCATTATATATTTTACGGTTTTTATCCGCTTTTCTTCCCATATATTTTTCAGCATCTTCATAACTGGTAATCATATACATGGACCAACTGTCAAGTCCACCGAAGGCTTCCCCAATCTCACGATAGAGCTTCGGTAGATTCGCCTTTTCCTCAATACGCTCTCCGTAAGGAGGATTTGTGATCACAAAACCATATTTTTTCGGATGACGAAGTGCAGCAACCTCACGCTGTTGAAAATGAATCATATGATCCACTCCCGCATCCCTGGCATTCTGTCTGGCAATCTTTACCATAGCAGGATCAATGTCATATCCCTGGATATCTACCTCCACAGAAGTATCCATTTCGTCATTGGCCTCGTCCACAGCTTCATACCAGTGTTTTTTCTCAATAAAATTCGTCCATTTTTCTGCCGTAAAGCTGCGGTTCATTCCCGGTGCAATGTTTGCCGCAAGCATGGCTGCCTCGATTGGAAATGTAGCACTTCCGCAGAAAGGATCCACCAGAATACGATCCTTTTTCCACGGAGACAGCATGATGATAGCAGCTGCCAATGTTTCCGTGATTGGTGCTTTACTGCTCAGCAAACGATAGCCTCTTTTGTGAAGAGACACACCTGACGTATCAAGTCCTACAGTTACCTCATCCTTCATGAGAGTCACTCTCAAAGGATATTCTGCTCCCGTTTCCGGACACCAGGAAACGTGGTAGACCTGTTTCATTCGTTCTGCCATGGCTTTTTTCATAATAGACTGAATATCTGACGGGCTAAACAGCTTACTCTTAATCGAAGCTGCCTTTGCAACCCAAAACTTTCCATCCTGGGGGATAAATTCTTCCCAGGGAAGGGCTTTTGTATTTTCAAACAATTCATCAAAGGTTTCCGCTTTAAATTTTCCTACCTTGATCAGTACTCTCTCTGCGGTGCGTAAAAATACATTGGCTCTGGCAATACCTTCCGCATCTGCCACAAAGGTCACCTTTCCGTCTTCTACAAGGCTCACTTCATAACCAAGATTCTGAATTTCTCTTTTTAATACCGATTCCATCCCAAAATGGCATGGTGCAATCAGTTCAAATGTTTTCATGTATATTTCCCCATTTTTTGATATCACATTTTTTGTTTATCCTATAAAACTATGCATATGAACATATTAACGGGTGAGACTTTTAATGTCAATGAAAATAAGCCCTGATTCCTCCAACAACTGACTTCGCAGAAATCCCCTGTTCCTGCAGCTCTTTTGCCGCTTTCATACTCAGGCCGCCACGGTCACAATAAAGGATCAGTGTCCTGTTTTTTAAAAGCTTTGCCTGCTCAAAAAGCCGTTCATAAGGAATGCAGACAGCCCCCTTAATATGTCGTTCCCGAAATTCTCTGGGGCTTCTTATGTCAATTATGACGTACTCATTGCGAAAAGCATAGCGATCTACTTCCTTTGCTGAAATAAGCTGACTATTCATTCAATCCCCAATATTTCTTTTACTATAATCTATGAGGGCTTTTCTAAAAATGTTCCATAAACGAAAAAAGCCTTTAAATGAATTCTCATTTAAAGACTTTCAACGTGGGCTAGAGGATTCGAACCCCCGACCTTTTGGTCCGTAGCCAAACGCTCTATCCAGCTGAGCTAAGCCCACATTTTTAATGAAAAAGCATTGATTACGTTTTGTAATCAATGCCGGCGACCGGAATCGAACCGGTACGGGAGGTAAGTCCCGCAGGATTTTAAG
>CALZFY010000108.1:0-5068 GCA_945786935.1 uncultured Lachnoclostridium sp. | reverse complement strand
CCTGCTGGGCACTGGAAGCACTGTAATAGTCATACCCTTCACAACGAATTGCACCAACAAACCTTCTGTGATGCTCCATGATGACCATATCGTCAACAATATCTTCAAAATCCAGATAATCTTTTGTATCGTAACGGTCCAGTTTCTGGAAATAATCATCCTCTTCTTTCTTATTTTTTCGTTTCCTTCGGGCAAGAAGAATGAACCCTACCATAAAGAACAGGAAAAAAATGAGCAAAAATATTACCATTAAGGTAATCTGAAATGCTTTATCCAATAAATAGGTCATGGATTCCCTCCTCTTCCCTTAAAGTATTCTTCTCTTTCCATTTCATACTCCAGCTGATGATAGCCCTTGATATAAAGGCATCTTTTGCGCTTCCTTAGAAGTCTCTTGATCAGGTACTGGTCAATATACTCCCCTCCACCGTTTAACCAGTTGGTATTAGGGATGCGTACCATGGTAGAAAGCGTGATCATAATAGTAAAAAACGCCCAAAAGACGATCAAATACACGGTGATGTTGAGGCAGTCTAATAACATGATGATAGGAATGCCTGCTGCCGCGACACAAACTAAAATAATCAGTGATCTTAAGCTAAAATACTTAAACCATCTGATTTCATCTGTTAATCCCTGTGGGATTTCATAACGATATTTCATTTATTTTTCTTACGATATCTCGTATTCTCCTTTTTATATTTATGTGAATGCCGCAACCATACTAAGGACAGTCCCGATAAAGCCGGTCATTCCAAATATAGCAATGGCAATGAGTGCCTTCCACTTCATCTCTTCCAGAGCTTCCGCCCTCTTCGATGGGTTTTGGGACATTAATTTCATGCCAATGAGCACCACGGTCAATAATAGCCCAATCACTCCAACGGCCATAAATAAGCTGTACATGCTGTTGACTGTTCCTTTGATAGCTGCATTTTCCGTGATGCCAAAATGGTAATAACTAAATGGATCTCTGTTCATGGCTTATACCTTTACATGATATTTCCGCCAATACTCTGTAACACGGAAACAAAGGACATGGCACCAAAGATCACGATACCGCCAACACCAATCCATAAAAGCCAGCCGAGTTTTTCACTTCTCTTATTTCCACCGCCGGTAACGACAATGGAAAGACCGCAAATGACAATGCTAAGCACCAGTCCGACGACTCCTATTGCTAAAAATAGCCGATAAGCACTGTTTCCGGTTTCTTTTACCTGATTTTCAAGCTTTGAGAAGGCTCCGTTCCCCTCACCGCCAAGCCAGCTGATATCATAATCACTGCCTTGCTGCTCTGCTGCATAACTAATGGCCGGTGCAGCAATTGTGCCTGTTGCAAGTACCAGACAAAGGGTTAAAATGATCATTTTTAAAGTTGCATATATATTTTTTTTCATATCGTTCCTCTTTTCTACGTGTTGGAGCAATCCGGCTCCTGTTTCTATTTCATATAACCAGTAACCCGCATAAACATTGCCTGATTACTGTACGCTTGTTGCTTAAAAAACTTTCTATACTATATTTTTTTGGCCTATCATAATGGCGTAAGCAGATAAATTTTTTCTTTGTTCCTGATAATTCTTCCCTCCTTTGATGCTTCGGTGCATCCCTTATCCTTTTATTGGTTAAAAAAACAAAGGACACACCGAAACAAGGCATAAAATTAAGCCGGGCTGAAAATTCAGTCCGGCTTAATACCCTTTTACTTAGATTTTTGTGGATCTACCGGGGCAACAATACTGACGTAGGAAACACCAGCATCCTCCCCATCGATCATGATAAATTTCGGATCTGTTTTTCCAAAGTAGTGCAGCTGGTCTCCACATCCATTTAAGGCACCTTTTAAGACATCCAAATAAAAGCTTTTCAGCTCCATTTTTCCTTCAAATGCCTTTTGGGATATATTTGACTTATTGCTTCCACTCATGGAACTAACCTTTAAGGTTCCGTTTTCATTCGTTTCCAAGCTGACAATTTTTTTATCAACCCCAACAATGGAAATGTCCAATGCAAGAAGTAACTCTTTCTTGGAAATTACGCCTGAATAATCGTAGGATTTTTCAGATAAACGGTCAATGACCGTCTTTCCCATGGAACCTTCCGATTTTTTGGAACCAAAAATTGCGTTTTGCGTTCTTACCACCATAAACTTGGGGGTAAAAGCGATTTGAACGACATCACCTGTCAGTTTGCCTACAAGGTTTTGAATAAACTTGTAATTGATAAGATGCCATTCACTCTTTTTAGCTTCCTCATCCTTTGGTGCCACGTTAGTAAGTGGTGCGATCGCCTGGCACATGGTGGTGCTTCTTCTGCTTACCACCATCAGCTGCTTTTCGTCCGCATCTACCCGAAATCCGATAACATCCATTCCTGCAATGCTTGAATCTTCCGCGGCATATCCACCAAGACGAATGGCATTTACAAATTTCTCTCTCTCCATCATGATAAGGACTGCTCCCTGTGGTGAATTTGGAAGTTCCAGTACAATATCCTGATCAAGAAGGGATACTCTGACAACAGACTCTTTCTTTTCATCTGAGACTTCAAGGTAAGAACCCTTAGAATCGATACAGAGAGTTTCTGTCATCTTTGAAAGTGAGGCAACCGCCTGTTTTAAACTGGCACTTGCCCAATATACCTCGTCCTTTTCCATATCTTTTGTCTCTATGATTAGATTTGCCCTTCCCGTTTTGTTTCCGTCAGAGCTTGACACAGAAGCCATCTGGATCTCCTGTGTGTCACTGATCTTCTGCATGGTAGGTGATACCATCAGTACAAAACCTTTTCCGCCTCCAACAGTTGCACAGTCAAGTGCGGTGTTAAGACACGCTGCATTTACTTTAAACATACGCATTTCCTCCAATTTATTTATAAGCCGGCTCAGTTCCATTGATATCCGCAAAATAGCTGGAATCCTCTGGTACTGGGAATACCGGCACCACTTCTTTTGTTTTTGCAATCATCAATTGCCTGGTTTTTGAATTGTAATAATATGCATTATTAGAAAGGACTTCCTGTGGTAAAATATGATTTGCGTTGACTTCTACAATCATTTCTTCCACCATATCTACTTCTTCTTTCCTATCCTGCATAGTACATGGTACAGCAAGCCATTCATGAACGGATGATGGAATCAGAAAGAATTCCGACCCCACCTTTTTTGCCACGTAGTCTAACACATCTTCATAGAATGCTGAAATTGCACCATTACATCCCCTTTTATTTGAGATTACATACATCTCAGGGCAAAATGGAAAATCCTGTGGTGCAGGCTCACCCATTCTTCGCATATATGCATCCATGGGAAGCACGACAGTCCCCAAAAGTCTTCTTGTGTTTTCCATGGCAAGTTCAAAAATCTGATCCAGGTTCATGCCCCAATATTCCATATGGCTTTCATGGATGACTACAGTTGCCGTTTCATCGAGTCCCTCTTGTTTGATTAACAGCCTGAAATACACGGCTAGATCACCGTAAGTCATATGCGGAACATCTTTTAGAAACTCCTGATTCATTTCACAATTTACAAGGGTCATGACTACCCTTTCTTTTGCGATTTCTGCGTTTAAAAGTACTGGCATAATGCTTTCAGCCACACCATTTGGGAGCTCATAGCGAACGCACTCGTTAGCAAGATTTTCCATAATCTCTGAAAGACACACTCCCTTCTGATACTTTTCATAAAACGGCTCCAGATAAATCGTAGGTGCTACTTTACATCCGTTTTTCCACACGGTAAGATAAGGAATTTTCAAATCGTTATTCTTAACCATTTCGCCTTGATCAATTCTTGATCCCTTGAATTCCTCCGGTAAATACTCTACGATATTTTCCTTACAATATTCCTGAAATTCTCTAAAACTTAACATATTTTTGTTTCCTCCTGATATTAAAATAATGAACAGTTTTCATATACTTTTGCTTTTCTCTTTTTCTTTGACGTATTTACGTGCTCTACATCACCAACAACATCAACCCTTGATAAAAAGTTGTTAAAGGATGACATTGCGGAGAATAAATCCATGGATAAATCGTTTACTGCCTCATCCTTCGGCGTAAACTGCGTGAACATGTCAAATAATGTAGTAACACCAATACCAAGGTTTTCGGATACCTCTTCTGCTTTCTCAATAATTTCACTAAACAGATACATCGTCTGTTCGTCAGAGTAGATATCTTCAACGTCTCCTGTAATTACATCAAACATTTCCTGCAGCCGGTTACCGGTATGCTCATCCATTTCACTCATGATCTGAGCAATGCGCACCTGCGTATCGACACCTTGTGCCATTGCTGCAAGGCCGTCTGCTGAAAATTTTCCCTGAATCGCTGCAGTAGCTGCCTTCTTCTCACCGAGCACCTGCAGAATCGCCTGCTGTACCGTCATCTCATAACCAAGATAATAGGTTCTGCACTCTTCTCTCTGGTTAAGACGCCATGCCCGGCCCGCAGCCTGCCACATCACAAACAGGGAATAACCGGACTGATAAAAAATAAGTGTCGGATAGTTGTAGGTCACACCCATTTCTTTCCAACAAAAATCAAGACCGGTCTCTGTAAGTCGGGGATTGCAAAGCATCACCTTCATGCCCTCTTTAGCCTTTTCGTGCATCCACTTTTCTCTTGCGGATGCCGATGGATAACTTGCCCTCATTGCGACGACTTCATGTGGCTCTAAATTGCAGTGTTTTAAGATCAGCGACTGCAATCTTGGGAGTACATTGGTGGCATCGGACTGGGTGTACTCTGCATAGACAACACAGTTTCTGCCTTGGGAAAGCTCTTCCTTGAGGATATCCATGAGCATACTTTCTTTTGACAGCATCCCATCGTTTTCCAGAATGAGACGATAATCTTTTGGTGTGATAACCTCATACCCGGTTCTAGGATCCAAGATCGGTTCCAAACCATAGGGTTTATCAAGATATGACATCGCAAGTTGATGCCGTACACTGGATAGAGATACCTTAAAGTCCCTTTCGTAAGACTTCATGTATCGAAGCATTCTGTTATAATCTTCAAGCATCTGCTTTTCCAGGCCTTCCTTTGGTTTGCACAGCCG
>CALZFY010000107.1:0-5279 GCA_945786935.1 uncultured Lachnoclostridium sp. | reverse complement strand
AAATACATGCTGATTCCAATGGTATCTGCAATTGTAGGATACCTGATGATGGAACCGGGTGGAACGGAATCCAATCGATATATCATTTTCTATGTTTTATTGATTGCGCTGATGAAACAGATTGCTAACAATGGGACAAATAGTAAGAAAACAGGGATAGAACATGTATAGAATTGCACAGAAATACGATGTGAGTAAGCTTTTGGTGTACTTTGAACAGGATTTAAAGAACTGTCTGTACAGCTATATTGATTTACAGAAATATGGAATCGACAATCCAAATCTGACAGTGTATTTTGATGAATCTGATGGTATTAAATGTACGGCTTTGAAATATTATGATGGTCTGCAGTTATTTGATGCGAATGAGAAAATGGATGCGGATGAAACTGTAAAGCTGATCAAAACACTCAATTCCCATATCGTAAGCTCTACTGTGGATGTCATCAAAAAACTTTACCCTTTGCTACAAGATTCCTACGAGATGGAACAGGGCTATGTGACAGAGATGCTTTCTATGCCGGAGTGCGAGATTTCTAAGGAAGTGCGACCTGCAAAATTGGAGGAATATGAGGAAATTTCAAAGCTCATCTGTTCCGATGAAGGAGTTGGCGGTCATTATGAGCCGGAGAAGTTGAAAGAACAGCTTTTGACCCGTTTGAGTGAAGGTATGGGACGAAATTATGTCCTGAAAAAAGATGGAGAAATCATTCATCATGCAGCTACCTATGCGGAGCTAGATAACCTGGCAGTGATCAGCGGTGTTATTACGCGAGAGGACTATAGAGGTAAAGGGATTGGAACCTTAGCGATTCGAAAGCTTTGCCATGATTTGTTATCAGAAGGAAAGAAACCCTGTCTGTTTTACTACACAAAACAGGCGGAAGGATTTTATAAAAAAATCGGATTTGAAGAGGGAACCGGTTGGGCAAAGCTGGTCCTGAGAAAGGAGTAGCCTATGTACTACGTAAATGAGGATATTAAAAACTGTGTGCGTATTTTCCCGGAGCAGGGAAGATATGATTATGCAAGATATGATATGAATGAAAATCCGGAAGGACTGCCACAGTGGTTTGTGGATGAGGTGTTAAAAGAAATCACACCGGAATTTTTAGCAACCTATCCGGAGCATGATAAATTCCGCAAAATGTATGCAGATTATATCGGAGTAAATCCGGAAAATGTAGCAGTGACCAATGGCTCTGATATGGCCATCCGCTTTGCCATGGAAGTATTTGCAGAGAAAGGCAGCAGTGTGGTTACCGTAGCACCTTCCTTTGAAATGTACTGGGTAAACTGCTCTATGCTGGGCTTAAAGCATGTACCGGTATCCTATGAACCGGATCTTACCATGGATGCCGAAAAAATTGTGGAAGCCATTGATGAAACAACGGATATCGTTGTTTTATTAAACCCTAACAATCCGATCGGTACAGTTTATACCGAAGAGGAAGCAAGAAAAATTATCGAAAAAGCAAGAAAAGTAGGTGCCATCGTTATTGTGGACGAGGCGTATCATTACTTTTACAGGCATACATTTTTGCCATTTATCAGGGAATATGACAATGTGGTGGTATTTCGTACCTTCTCCAAGCTGTTTTCTCTGGCAGCAGTGAGAATGGGAATGATGATTGCGGATGAAAAACTCATTGGATATGCCAGAAAATCCATGCCAAGCTTTGAAGTCAATGCGATAGCATTAAAGTTTGGAGAACACCTGATGCAGCATACAGAACTCATTGAGGACTTGATGAACATAGAAGCAGAAGGAAAGGCATGGCTTCTAAAAGAACTTGGAAAACGAGGCTATGAGACAACTCCTTCCCACGGGAACTTTATTTTTATCAAACCAAAGAGAACCCCTAAGGAAGTATCAGATGCATTGCGGGAGAAGAAAATTCTGATCAAGACCTTTGGAAATGCGTTTTTGAAAGATTACGTGAGAATTTCCACAGGATCTAAAAAGGCGATGAAATGTTTTCTGGATGCATTTTTGGAAGTAGATAAGGAATAAAGTTACTTATGAAAAAAAAACTGCTCATGCTCTCTTTGTCACTGCTGGGAGTCATCGGAGTTCTGATAGTCGACAAAGGATATGTTATAGAACAGAATATTTATATCAACGAAGTTCGATGTTGGGATGCATCTGCCAAAAGAAGCGGATACTATGGCAGCAGCTATATTGAACTATACAATGCCTCAGAGCAGGATATTTCACTGAATGGCTGGTATGTGTCAGATGATCCCACAAACTTAAAAAAGAGTCAGTTATATGATGTGAAAATTGGTGCCAAAGGCTTTGTTTTGTTGTATGCCAATGAAAAGGACGGAAAAGGGGATTCCTTGAGTTTTAAGCTCAATCCCACAGGAGAAAGAATATATTTATCAGATGAAGGAGGAACTTTGGTAGATAAGGTTTATGTTCCAAAGCAGGAGTTTGGGACTGTTTATGCCAGAGTCACTGATGGAGCAGCGGATTGGGCTGTGAAGGAAGAAACGACGGATTGCAGTAACAACTCTGCAAAAATTCTTCCAACCAGAAGTCTGAAGGCACCGGTGTTTTCTCATGATAGTGGGTTTTATGAGGATGAATTTGAATTATCGATTGAGGCAGAAAAAGGGCAAACGATTTATTATACATTAGATGGTAGTGAGCCTACAAAGGATTCTGATATTTATATAAAACCTATTTTGATAGAAAATATCAGCGATCATCCAAATGTATGTAATTCAGCTCAGAAGGTAGTCCTTGACTGGGAAAAATATATGCCCGAGATGTATCCGGTAGACAAGGCAGTGATCGTACGTGCAGTGAGCATGGATGAGAATGAGTGTGCCAGTGAGGTGGTAACCAGAACTTATTTTGTGAATGAAAATGAATATAAGAATAAAAATATAGTCTCGCTGGTTGCCGATTATGAAGATTTATTTGGAGATTATGGAATATTTGCTACAGGAGTATCCTATGATGAAGCTTATTTAGATGGTACATTGGATGAAACAATAGAAGTAAATTTTTTGCGAGAGGGCAGACGTTGGGAAATTCCAGGTAATATGGAAATTGTGGTGTCGGGCAAAGAAATTTTAAACCAGGGAGTAGGAATCAGAACTCAGGGGGCAAGTACCAGATTAAATCCGAGAAAACGTATGAGTATATTTTCCAGAGTAGAATATTGTGGCAGCAGATATTTTGAAGGATTAACTTTTGATAGTAAGAAATCCCATGCATTTTCGTTCAACAGTTCTATTTCTAATGTGGCATTGCCGGAGCTTGTAAAGGATCGGGACGTAGCAGTACAGGATGCGATTCCTACTGTAGTTTTTCTAAATGGAGAATACTGGTATGAAGCCTATGCACTGGAAAAATATAATAAGGATTACCTGAATGAAGTCTATGGTGTGAGCCCGGATAATGTGATTCTGATTAAAAATCAGGAAATCAGCGAAGGTCCTGAAAATGGTTATGAGATCTATGGTGAACTGTTGGCTTATATTGCAAATACTGATCTGTCGGTTGAGGAAAACTATAGCGTATTAGAAGAAATGGCAGACATGCAAAGCTATATAGATTATATTTGTGCTAATGTATACCTATGCAATATGGACATGTCTGAGACTAAGAATTATCTCTGTTGGAGAACCATGATGGATGATGGAAGTGATGCGGGTGATACTCGTTGGCGCTGGATGATGTATGATACAGACTGTGTGGAATGGATGGACTGGAGCTATTATGAAGCAAGTGAAAAGGCAGCAGTAAATTCCTTTATAGAGACAATGCAGTTTACAGGTGTGGCAATTGATGAACAGTCGATTTATTCCTCTGTAAAAAACAATGAAAAATTTCAAAAACAGTTTGTGTTGACTTTTCTGGATATGGCAAATGTGAATTTTTCCATGGAAAATGTTGCAAAGGTTTTTGAAGAATGGGATAGTTCACCGGATATTTACGGCAGTTTTTTTGAACATCGCTTTGACTATATCGTTCCATATATGGCGGAGGAATTTGGTCTTACCGGTACACTGGAAAATGTGACATTAAAAATCAATGACTCTAACGGAGGAACCATCCGTTTAAATACAGCAATCCCTGACCTATCTAAGGGCAGTTGGACAGGAAGATATTACACGGATTATCCCATAACAGTCACTGCCATACCGGAAGAAGGCTATAAATTTGCCGGTTGGAGTGGAAGTGTGACCTCCGGTAGTGATACAATTGAGGCAGAGGTTTTAGTTGGAGGAATCACTCTGGAAGCAGTTTTTGAAAAGACAGGAAACTAACTCAAAAGGAGAGTATCAATGAAAGCAATTATCTTGGCAGGAGGCGTAGGAAGCCGCATCAGCAGAGAAGTGAATAAACCCAAGAGTTTACTGGATATTGGAGATGGCATGCCGCTGCTTTGTTATACCGTGGAAATGCTGCAAAGAAAAGGAATCGAAGTAAGCATTGTGCTGGGCTATCAGCAGGAAATGTTTCATGAAGTGCTGAAAGGCCTTAACGTAACCTTTTATTTTAACCCGTTTTATCGGGTAACCAACAGTATCGCATCCCTTTGGTTTGCAAGAGAAGCAATCACAGAAGACGACGACTATATTTTTATGAATGCGGATGTCTATCTGGAGCCGGAAATCTTAGATAAGATGCTGGAATGCAAAGAAACCATCAGCATGCTGGCAGATTATCGCAAGATTTTAGAGGGCGATTATTTCTTCCATTGTGATGAGACAGGACTGGTTCGTAAATACGGTAAGGAAATGCCTGTGGAGGAGCGTACCTGTGAATATGTGGGTGCAGCAAAAATCAGCAGGGAATATGTGGCAGAGTTTAAACGCGTCATGGAAGAAATGGTAGCTACCGAGCAGTATTCCACCTGGTGGGAGACCATTCTTTATTCAAGATGCTACGACATTGATATCCATACCATCGATGCAGCACCGTATTTCTGGTCAGAAATCGATTATATTGAAGATTATGAAAAAATCGTAGATTTTGTAAAGGAAAAACATAAACATGGCTTTTGATCGGGATAAGTTCTGGGCACATGTAAGAGAGCCCATTGCAACTCTTTTATACGCAGGAAAAATGCGAAAAGAACTGAAAAACAGAGATTTTACCATTTTATCATGCAACTGTGCGGCGGGGATTATTTACCACAGATACAATCATCCATTTTTAAGCCCCACTATTAACCTTTGGATTGAGCAGAATGAATTCTTGAAATTTGTATCAGATCTGGATCATTATCTGGCACAGGAACTGAAATTTATCGAGACGG
>CALZFY010000106.1:0-5538 GCA_945786935.1 uncultured Lachnoclostridium sp. | reverse complement strand
CCGACTGTTTATTCATTTATGATTTATGTAAAAAAGCAGAAAAAATCTTAAGATAACAGGAGCTCAAGCATGAGCGGGACAAGGGGACGGTTCTATGTCCGAAGTATTTCGGACATAGAACCGTCCCCTTGTCCCGCCCAATCAAAATCATCATTTTTTTCAATTATTGACAAACGATAATTTTTAAACTATATTATCTATATAAATTATCGAATAACAATAATTATTGGAAGGGATGGTGAATATGTTTACTTCGGCTTTATCGTTTCCGTTAGAACAGGTTGCTTACCTTTTAAGGATACTCTCCCTGTCCGGAAGTGCAGGAAATGTTCTGGCCATCATTTTGTATGCAGGGCTTTGCTTGTCTCCGGTATTTTTCCTGCTTACAAAAATGAGTAAGCGTAAACTGTATTTGGAGGATTTCCTGCTTCTAATGATCAGTGCCTACCTTTTTGTGGCTATGTATTATATGATAAATCCTCAGCTTTTGCCGGAACTTCTCGGAAAGGTGTCGGGAAACCAGCAGATGGGAAATGCTCTTTTAAGCTGCGGATTTTATTCACTTCTGACGGGTTATGTGATTTTACAAAGCTTAAGGCTCATTCAGCAATCAGACAGGGAAAGGCTGCAAAAGATACTTTCGGTGTTGCTAATCGTCATGGGAATCCTGTTTGCAGCAGCGGCCTTTGGCACCTGCCTTTCGGATTACAGGGAGAGTGTACGAAATCTCCAGACAGATCTTTCCATCGGTTCCTACAGTGAAAAGATTACAAAAACATTTTTACTGCTTCAGTATCTGATGGATGCACTGCCGTACATTCTGGACATGGTAATTGTATTTTATGCTCGAAAGCTGTTAAAAGGTTTACTGGAGGAACCTTACAGTGGAGGAACCATGGAAGTGGTAGAAAAGTTTTCAATGATCTGCAGGAAGAGCTTGGTCATCCTGATTTTTGTAAGTATGGGATGGAATCTGCTGCAGTTGTTCTTTGCAAAAAAACTGTATGTGGTAAATGTAAATGTTTCAATTCCGGTATTTTCCATCGCATTTGTATTGGTGGGCTATCTCTTGGTGCAGTTTGTGAAAGAAAATAAGGCTTTGAAGGATGATAATGAATTATTCATTTAGGAGGCGGAAAAATTGGCAATCAGAGTTCATCTGGAAGAGGTATTAAAGGAACGTGGAATGACTTCCAAAGAGCTTTGCGGACTGATTGGAATTACCGAGGCAAACTTATCCGTGCTTCGAAGCGGTAAGGCGAAGGGTGTACGATTTGGCACTATCAATAAAATCTGCTATTATCTGCAATGTGACGTAGGAGATATTTTGAAATTTGACGGGGAATTGGAGGTGGATTCGGATGAGGAGTAGAAAATGTTTTGCAGTGATCATTCTGTGTATTTTATGTATGCTGACAGGATGCAGTCTGGCAAAGGAGGATGCTGCCACGGTGGCAGGAGAAGACCGGCTAATTGGTGCATTCATTACCACGGATTATGTGGATCTTTTTGATTATGAAGCATATTTTCAGGACCATGTCTCAGATTTTGTAGCAGATGAAGCTGTCCAGATAGACACAACAGGTTATGAAGGTCGGATTTACGCAAGTCTTTTGAAAGAAGCGGAAGGAAATCAGGAGAAATATGTCTTTGAGAATCTGGAAGGCTATCTGTGTATCATGCCCACCATGGGGCAGGAGGAAACAGGTACTTACATAGCCAATCAGATTGATGACATGTTTGACATGGAAGAAGTTCATATCAACTGCACGGATGATGGAGAGATACTTACCCTTCGGGGAACACTTTATGCATGTCCAAAGAAAAATGAAATCATAACATTTTATACGAATCCGGTTTATCAGCAGTCAGATGGGAAGGTGTATCTGGTATCCGGAACCGGAGTTTCCTTTCAGGCAGATGATTTGTACAGCTCCCGCATGTCCCAGAAGGTGGAAGATTCAATGACGACTACTATGAACGGGAAAAAAGTTACCAATTCCACATTGGTTGAGATTGCAGTAGAAGCGGAGGAGCCGGCAAAGGAGCTTCGAATTGTGCAAATGGATCAAGAAAATCGGATGCTTTGTACGGAGTCCTTTGAGCCGGGGAAACTGCCGGAGGTGTATGTGCTGAAGGATGCGACGGAATACATTTTGCTGGAGTCAGTCAGTGAGGTAACAGGTAAGGTTATGCGAACCCTTTATGAGCGGGGAACAGACCAGATATCAGCCTATTATAGAGGAGAGAAGAATATCTGCATGAAACAGAATGTTCTGCTTGAAGGTTTTGGGAAAATATCGGACTGATAGTGTTAGAGCATTTATTATTTCTAGTAGAAAAAATCAATTTGCGTTTTAGAGCCTAGAGAATTATAATAATTTATAGATTAATTTGTAAGAAAGGATTGTGATTATATATGATGTATCCGTACATGACATTAGCAGATGAAACCGAAATTGTTCATTCACAGATTATTGAAGATGAAGGTATTCAAAAAGTAATCGTTCACTTTGAACGTCCTACAGAGAATGGTTTTGATATGGCAAGATGTGAACTTCCTAGCTATCAATGGATATCAAAAGAGGGATACACAGATGAAGAAATCAAACTATTTGACCAGCTCTTACACAGTAATGCTCATTTAATATATAAATATGCGGCAAACGGAGGTGTTCGGATTGCCTAGTTTGTTTTCGGTTAGCGGCTATAAAATATATTTTTGGTCGAATGAGATGGGAGAACCAATCCATGTTCATGTATCTAAAGGGAAACCAACTCCAAATGGAACAAAGATATGGTTAACTAAATCAGGTGGTTGTATTGTTGCAAGTAATGGAAGTAATATTTCTCAGAAAGAACTAAATGAATTAATGGAGTTTATCTCAGCACAGTTTTTTCTTATATGTGCAGAATGGAAGAAGTTTTTCGTGACAGAAGAACTGAGTTTTTATTGCTAATTACTGTAGCAATATGAATAGAAATAATGAAACGGTAAAATATCGGTAACTATACGGTTGACTAATGGAAACCTCCTGGATATACTGAGAGTAGAGGAAGATCTCATGATACAGGAGGTTTTTATTACGACTGTAGAGGAAATGAAAAAGAAAAAACGGGAAAGAGGTTACACCTACGCACAGATTTCGGAATTGACCGGTGTGCCTTTGGGAACAGTTCAGAAGATTTTCTGTGGAGAGACTGTTAGTCCACGGTACGATACGTTACTGGCACTAGAGAATCTGTTTTCAGTACCGCCGCTAGTCAGGGAAGAGGCTTCTTATCAGGTGGAAAAACAGGGAGTTTATACTGTGGAAGATTATCGAAATCTGCCTGATGAGAGAAGAGTAGAACTGATTGATGGATATTTTTATGATATGGCTGCTCCTACACCTGTTCATCAGCTGATTGCCGGGGAGGTTTATCGACAGATTGCAAATTATATTCAGGGAAAGGGCGGAGATTGCATGACCTTTATTTCTCCAATAGATGTCCAATTGGACTGCGATGAGAAAACCATGGTGCAGCCGGATGTAGTGATCCTTTGTCAGAGGGAGAAACTGAAGAAATGGGGTATCTATGGGGCTCCGGATTTTGTACTGGAGGTGATCTCACCTTCTACCGGGCGGAAGGATTGTCTGAAGAAACTTACGAAATACGAGAAAGCCGGGGTACGGGAGTACTGGATCTTGGATCCTCAACAGAAAAAGCTTCTGGCGTACGATTTTGAAGGGGAAGGCTGTCCGATGATCTGTGGGCTGGAGCAGCCTGTTCCTGTAGGGATTTTTCAGGGGGAGCTTGTGGTGGATTTCTCCGGGGTAGTTTCGTGGATAGAGTAAGTAGTAGCAAACTAATATAACAGGAGAAGTACAAATGAAAAAGCAGATCGTGAACCCGTATTTACCATTCCATGTGTGCGAACCGGATGGGGAACCGCACGTTTTTGGAGACAGAGTGTATGTTTATGGTTCCCATGACGAGGAAGGCGGAAACAGATTTTGTAAATTGAATTATGAATTTTATTCCGCACCGGTGGATGACCTGACAAGCTGGAGCAGCAGAGGTATCAGCTATGATAAAACGAATGACCCGGATTATAGCGAACCGGGAAGATTTCCGGATATGTATGCACCGGATGTTGTACAGGGAAATGATGGAAGATATTATCTTTATTATGCATTTTCCGGTGGTATGTATTATGGAAAGCTTAAGTCCTTTACGGATCATATCCATGTAGCAGTATCCGAAAGACCAGACGGACCATTTCGCTACCATGGATGCGTGAGAAATGCAGACGGAACTCCGTATGACAGGAATATTACCTTTGATCCGGGGGTGATCAATGATGATGGTGTCATCCGCTTGTACTACGGGTGGTCCATTGATATATACCTGAAAGGTATTGACCGCTTTATGCCGAAGTTTCTTCAAAAAGCTGCGAACAGAAGTGTAGCAAAAGTAATGCTTGGAAAAACAAAGGAGCAGGTAGAAGCAGAACCCCTGGGAATCAATGGGGCTTTCACTGTGACTCTCTCAGATGATATGCTCATGGTTACATCTGAACCAAAAAAGATTATGCCCGGATGGAAAGAGGCATTGGGAACCCAGTGGGAAGGGCATGCATTTTTTGAAGCAAGTTCAATTCGAAAAATTGGAGATACCTATTATTTTATCTATTCTTCTGAAGCACAGCATGAATTATGTTATGCAACCAGCAAATATCCGGATAAAGAGTTTACTTATGGAGGTGTGATCATTTCCAATGGGGATATTGGATATCGGGGGAGAAAAGAGGAAGATAAGCTGGCAATCATCGGAAACAACCATGGCAGTATTGAGAAGATCAACGGAAAATGGTATGTCTTTTACCATCGTCAGACCCATAAGACTTCCTACAGCAGGCAGGGCTGTGCAGAAGAAATTCAGATCTTGCCGGATGGAAGCATTCCGCAGGTGGAGATGACTTCCTGCGGCTTAAACGGAGGCCCGCTTGTTGCGAAAGGCTGTTACAATGCTACCATCGCCTGCAATCTGACCAATGGAAAAATGCCTCATACCGAGAGGGCAAGGAGAAGAAAGGACATTCCATATATCACCAATACCGGAGAGGAGAGATACATCACCAATATCCAAAATGGAACTTTGGTAGGATATAAATATTTTGCTTTTACCGGAGAAACCACACTGGAATTGAGGGCAAGGTGTAAAGGAACCGGGACTTTTGAAGTTTATTCGGATGAGAAACTGATGGGACGTATTGATTTTCAGAATTGCAGTGTGTGGACATCAAAAGCACTCTGCTTTAACACCGAAGGCAGGAGAGCACTGTACTTGAAATTTAAGGGGAACGGAACGACAGATTTGCTGGAATTAAGTTTTAAATGATAAAGACACGGGACAAGGGGACGGTTCTCCGTCCGGTGTTTTATGGTGGACTAACATGACCCAAGCATGTGCTTGAGCTCAAACTATGTGTATTTAACGGTAGTGTAAATTAATTTGTGTCTTTGGTAAAAAATGGCTCCTTTTTGGTAAGAA
>CALZFY010000105.1:0-5694 GCA_945786935.1 uncultured Lachnoclostridium sp. | reverse complement strand
CTGGAACTTGGAATCAATGAAAATAGGCGAAATCAAATGTTTTTATGGGTACTTGAAAAGTTTCACATAAAATAGTATGATACATTTAGTGTTCCGCATGGAACAAGGTCTTTAGTTTAGTAGTAATAGTCACAGGTTCCGGTAGGAACCAGGATGCATACGGACATAGATCCAGTATGAAAATTGCTTTCCGAAAATAGCATAGGGAGAGCGCGCTTTATTAAAGTGCGCCATTTTTTATATTTTGAAGCAGATAGGAAATTATTGTTGGGAAGACAAAAGATTTCTTATGTGCTATTTTTTATACTTTTTTTAGAAAGTTTACAGAAAGAACATTTGTTCGATTATTGAAGATGTGTTATACTACAGTCACTTAAATAAAAATTTAAGAAGAAAATGCGTTTCAGGAAATTTCAACTCAAAAATAAAATCATAGGAGAAACGCAATGAAAAGAAAAACTATAAAATTATTACTCGGGGTTGCAATGACAACATTATTCATTTCCGGTTGCTCCCCCAAAATTGAAGCAAAAAACTATACCCATGAAGCTGGAGAAGTGTTGCCTGACAGCATAGAAACCTATGCGGACTTTCCAAATAAGGAGCTTTTAAAAGAAGCAACCATTGATCTAAGTAAAGTGGATGAAAATCAGGTAGGAATCTATGAAGCCACAATATCCCTAAAAGGAAAAACCTATCCGGTTGAGATAGAGGTTGTTGATACCAAAGCCCCGGAAGGAACATTTGAGACAACAACGATAGCTGTTGGAATCGATGGCAAAGTGACCCCGGACCTATTTGGCATTTCATGTATCGATGCTTCCAATATCACCTACGGATTTAGAAATCAGGAACTTATTAAGACCGAAGAAGAACTAAGGACTTTGATAGAGGAAAACTTGACCAAAGCCAGGGAAGAGGAAATCGAGGAGATTGCTTTAAAGGATCTGGTAGGGATTACATGGGAAGAAGATCAGGACTCGTGGGATGAAAATGGTGTAAGCGAAGAAAGCATTACCTCGGAATTTGTTCCTGAAAAAAGTGGTCTTTATAAACTGGAGTTGGTATCAAGAGATGACTATGGAAATACAGACTTTATTAACTGTTATGTGATAGCTGATCTTGAAGCACCAGTTCTAAAAGCAGAAGACCAGCAGTTTACAGTAACAAGCGATTTCGACAAATACATGGATTCTATGAGCCAGGGCATTTATGCCGAGGACAATTTGCTTGGAGATATTACATCATCCATTGAAGTAATAGATTCGAAGATCGATGACCAGAGTAAGGATGCTGCCAGGATGATGGTTTCTTATGAGGTATACGACCTTGCAGGAAATAAGGCAAAAGGAGAAAGGACTATCACTGCAAAAGCAGAAGTAAAAGTCATAAAACAGCAGGCAGGGGAATCTTATTTAGAGGGAATTGACCGTTCAAGGGCAGAAGAAGCATTTGCACTGGTTAATCAGCAAAGAGTAGCTGCAGGCCTTGGAGAATTATCCTGGGATGAGTCAGTATATAACATCGCAGAAGCCAGAGCACAGGAAGTAGTATCAAGCTATTCCCATATAAGGCCATCCACAGGAACTTCAACTGTAGAAGAATATAGCCTGGGTGAAAACCTGAATAAGCTATGGGGAGATACAAGTGCAGGTGCAGCAGTTTCTTCATGGATGAATTCCCAAGGGCATAAAGACAACCTGCTTACAGGATATTATACGAGATCCGCAGTGGCGTGTTACCAAAGTGGAAAATATTGCTACTACGTGCAGCTGTTTGGATTCTAAAAAATTCATAACGATAAATCAAAGGATTATCAAATTATTATTTGGTAGTCCTTTTTTTTATACCTAAAAGGAGAAAAGAAAGGAGAAGGACATGAGAAAAATGTCAAAAAGAATTGGCGCTCTATTGCTGGCAGTTTTGATGTTATTTCAAACGTGTGCAGGCAATGTTTATGCTGCTCCACTAAATCAGGGCAGTGAGATTACTGTGGAATCAGAGGGCAACTTTGAAGGCACATCAAATGAAACCTATATAGAGCCAGTGACAGGAATAGAAATACCCGATATCAGGGAAGAAGTAGCACAGTACATTGATACGGATATCCTTGACTGGGTAGAAGAAAACATTCCTAAAGACAAAACCAAGTTATCAAAAATGCCACAGGAGTGGTGGGATAGCTTAACACCCAGCCAGAGAAAGATTGCAGAAATTCAGCTGGAAGCATTGGATGCACAAAGCAACGAAACCCATTACTGCAATCAGACTCTTCAAGAAGCAATCACGATTCTTGAAAAAGGGGAGATAAGTGCAAAGGACTTCTTTGCAGGAACAATCATCAAGAACATCACACTTGATGATCTTTATCGATTAAGAGATCTAAACATAAGCCTTAATGAACTTGTCGATGCCATTTATGGGATCATGGAGTATGAAGGCTATGAAATGCCCGAGTCTGAGGAGCTCTTTGAAATAGCAGTGATGGCATCAGGGTATTCGCCATTTACTACTTATGCAAGCCAGAACCCGGGAGGGGAAGCTACCACCGGTGTCACCAGAGTAAATACCAAAAATACCGGATATACCGACGGCCGCGGAAACAGCTTCTGGCATATTACCACAACGACGGGTCAAAACGTATATTGCTATAAACATGGAGCTTCCTGCAGCAGGACCTACACCTATGGAAATATGAAGCAGGTTACAGGGGAAGCTGCATTAAAAACTATGGGCAGGCAACTTCCACTACGGAAGGCTATATGTGCTATCAGATGGCAGTATGGGCACTGCTTGCCGGAGAAACAAAAGCAAGTGTGTATGACTATGCATTGGGCTGGTATCTTGCAGGAGGCGTGCCAGCAAGAAGCGCAGCTGCCTGGGCGCAGACAGTCGTTACCTTCTTTAGTATGGCAAAAGGAAAGAGTGGCTCTGCATATATTGTATATGGCCCTTCGGGCAGCCAGCCATTGGTAACGACAGCACCATTTCCTTTAACACCATCCACAGAGCTACCACCTGCAGGAGAGCCGGAGGAAGAACCGGAACCAGTCATCGTTGACGTTCCATCCATTGATAATTTCTATCTTGAAAAGAAAGCGCGAACGGAATATCACGTAGAACTTACCAAAGAAAGTATTATCACCAATGAAACATTGGAAGGATTCAAGTTTAAGGTCGTAGAGTCACCAGCCAGTGGTCATGACTTAACCTATGACTTTATCACCGGAGAATATGCCAGGGAAGGCGAAAGCTATGAGGAGGCAACCATCCATTCAGACAGCTTTGGCCAGACCATAACGAAAAAGGATCCGGTTCCCTATATGGATGACGACATCAAACCGTCCGGTGGTAATCATGAGACAACCATTACAACCAATGAAAATGGTTATGCAAGCACCACCTTTGTCCATGAGCATACGTTTAAAGAGTTTTATTCTGTGTGCCTGGATCCCTATATGTCCGAGATTGACTACGATACCTATCAGTCCATGTTGGAGGAAGCCATTGATACGATCAATGGTGCAGCCGGGGCTTTGGAGATCATTGTCAATTACCGTGGTGATTCGGCTACCATGGATGCAGCTGAAGCTTTGGAACTATGCGAACAGCAGCAGGTTGTCTATACCCAGACAGAGGAAGAAGCAACCACAACAATTGAGGAACTTTATCAGGCGTATGTAAAGAGAACCTATAAGTATACCGTTACAGAGCTTGACGGGTATACAAGAAAAGGATCCACTGACTCAAATGGAAAAGTTCTTCCGGAGATAGCTCTTCCAAAAGACGGATTTCGAAAGAATGTCAAGGATGCAACGACCATCAGTTCCTATGAAAAAACTCTTGCCAATGGTCAGACCATGGTTGCCGGCGGAACCAATGACGCGGATGGTAATACAGAAGAGAGAAACATTACCAACGAACCATGGTATAACCAGATCTTTATCAATAAGACGGATTTGGAGACCGGCAGTCAGATCTTATATGATACAAAATTTGAAATTTATGAATACTACCAGTATAAAGCTACCTTGGTACCGGTAGATTACAAGCTCTATCCTGCAAACCTCTTAAAAGAATTTATGTCCAGGGAGGGGTCAGCCTTCCATACGGATATGATCACTGCAGCAAAGCTTGTCATAAAAAATTCTGCAGGTACAGAAGTGTTAAAGGAGACCCTTGATAAAACGCGACTTGTGGAAGGACTTTTGAATACTTCTTCCTACAGTATCAACTTCCACACGACTTCCCCGGGAGCCTACACGGCGGAACTGATACTGACTCTTGATGATCATATGGCCATAAACTCTGCACTTACGAAAGAAGTCCATAATGGCTATATCAAGGAAATTGGGACATGTAACTGTACCGATCCGTGTGAAGATGCTGCCAAAGCAGATTGCGCGGTATGTTCTGTATGGAAAGAAAAATGCACGCCTGCAGGTACCATGAAAGTATCAAGGCTTTACTCAAAAGCAGTAAAGAGTGTGGGTGTGACATCCATGGATGAAGAAAACCATACCTTTACTACAGAAGAGGGTATCACCTATACCTTTGTTACCACGAAGGAAACAAGCGGTACAGAAGGTGAAGCAGATTATGTGGAAACAACGGTCACTGACTTTACCTATGAAGACAGTGATGGAAACAGCCATACCTTAAACAGCTTAACAGACAGAGCATCCATTGAAACGGTCTATGGGGAGATACCGGAAGGATCCCCGGAAGGGACCAAGCCGCCGGTGATGGGCTATGTCTTTAAGTATCTTGGAGAGACTGAGACGGATGTATTTATCTTTGATGACGGAACAAATCTTACAGCCAAAGATTCCCAAAGGGAATATGTAAAGGCCGAAGAAGGAGAGTACCGCATCTGGAAATTGAGCTATTACACCACAAAGCCTTTGATCTCCGGCGATTACTCTTTTGCATCGGATTTTAGTATTTCACCAAGTTCGATCAGTGTAAAAAACATTGATAAGAACGTAAATACTGACAGAAACGATTACAGAACCTGGGGGCAGGGAAACTATGAAATCGTCCGCGTTACCGCTGAGATTGCTAAAAAGATGGGATGGTCAGATACCACTATCGGGATGTATACCGTACATAGAAAATCAGCATTAGACCAGTATACCGGAACCACCTTTACAAATCACCACGATGAATCCGATAAAACGGTCAAATATGGCTACTATGAGTACGGAACCCTTTATTATACCCAGGCTAACCAGGGACTTTTTGCCATCGTTGAAAAACAGGCTCCAAGAGACGGTACAAAAACCGGTTATCTTGGTAACTTTGAAGACCGGGACTACACAAAGCTTTCAGAAGAGTCTTCAAAGAAGAATAACAATGGTTCCCCTTATGCCACGGATGATCAGATGTCAGTTGTAAAAATGGTTCACTACATTGATCTTTGTACGGATACCAACCAGTATGCAACTTATATGCTGACAGATGGATATAAGGAATATGACAAAAATATCTATAAAAAGTACATAGAGACCATTAAAAATGACCAGGGTCAGGATATTTTAACTGAAGATGGCTACGATGCCCATTATTTTGACCAGTCGGGCCTTCATAAGACCATTGCACTGGAAAAGTACAGTTTAACAAACCCCATGGACGATGTGTTAAATGTACGTTGGGATGCCTGGTTTAGTAATTACCTTACAAATAAGTCAGGTA
>CALZFY010000104.1:0-5777 GCA_945786935.1 uncultured Lachnoclostridium sp. | reverse complement strand
GAAACCGTACTTTTACTGGGAGGCTGTGTTTTTCTCACCTGGTTCTTCTCTTTGAAGCCTTTTACATGGTTTACAAATCTCTGCTCTGCCAATGGGCAGGCTTTCCAAAGGAAAGACCATGGAGGTTCATAGCTTTTTAGCCTTTCTATTCATATAATTCTATGATGAAAAAAAAGGGAACCGCATCTGCAGTTCCCTTTTTTCATCATATTTTATTTGTTCTCTAACCAATCGTACATTTCTTCGTATTTAGCGGCAGATGACTTCCAGGAAAAGTCCTGACTCATGGCCCTTTCTACGATCTTATTCCAGTCTCTCTTTTTGTCTTTGAATATCTGGTGGGCATAACGGATGATCTTCAGCATTTCATGGGCATTATAGTTTGCGAAGCTGAATCCCGTGCCTGTCTTTGCATATTCATTGTATGGTTCTACCGTATCCTTTAAACCGCCTGTTTCCCGGACGATCGGTATAGTTCCGTATCTTAAACTCATTAACTGGCTTAACCCGCAAGGCTCAAATGCGGAAGGCATCAAAAATGCATCACAAGCCGCATAAACCTTATGGGACAGTGCATCGGAATAGAAAATATTGGCAGCTACCCTGCCTTCATATTTCCATGCAAAATGGCGGAACATATTTTCATAACGTTCTTCCCCGGTTCCTAACACCACCAGTTCTATATTTTCGTCTGCGCATAATTCGTCCATGACATATGCGATCAGATCCAGCCCCTTCTGGTCAGTAAGACGTGACACGATTCCGATCAGGAATTTGCCGTCTCCCTGCTCCAGACCAAGCTCTTTTTGCAATTCTCTCTTGTTTTTTATCTTGTTTTTTCTAAAATCGGAAACATCGTAATTGGATACGATCTTTGGATCCGTCTTTGGATCATATTCTTCATAATCAATTCCGTTTACGATGCCCCGAAGGTCTCCTGCTCTGGCACTTAATAATCCATCCAAAGCCTCTCCATAATATGGTGTCTTAATCTCCTCTGCATAGGTTTTGCTGACAGTGGTCAGCACATCTGCATACACAAGCCCTCCTTTTAAGAAGCTTGCATCTCCGTATAGCTCCAGCTTATCTGATGTAAAGTACTCGTCTCCAAGTCCTGTCACATCCTTAACTTCTGACATGATCCAACGTCCCTGAAACTTTAAGTTGTGGATCGTCATTATGGTTTTCATATTTTTGTAAAAGTCGTTATTTGCATAATCAACTTTTAAATGAACCGGGATCAGACCGGTCTGCCAGTCATGGCAATGAATAATGTCCGGCTGAAAGCCGATTACCGGCAGTGATTCCAATACTGCCCTTGAAAAATACGCAAATTTTTCACTGTCCTGGTACATTTCCCCGTAAGGATGCATTCCCGCAAAATAGTATTCATTATCTACAAAATAGTATGTAATCCCATCGCATTCCATCGTATCAATGCCAACGTACTGGGTTCTCCAGTTCATTTTCACATAGAATTTATCGACAAACTTCATCTTTTCACGAAGCTCCTGTCGAATGCAAAGATATTTTGGAATCATAATCCTTACATCACACTTTTCTTTATCAAAATATTTTGGTAATGCTCCAACAACATCTGCCAATCCGCCTGTTTTTATAAATGGGACCGCTTCTGACGCAGCAAACAGAATTTTTATCATACGTATTTTCCCCCTGGCTCCAACAGTTTCTGACTGTTGTTTATACCATTTCATCTTAACACATTTCTCTTTCCAAAGGAAGGGGCTGTTCATCTTAATTTGTTCTGCAGACGAATCTTGTCTGCAATTAAGGCAATAAATTCTGAATTTGTCGGTTTTCCCTTACCGGTGCTGACAGTGTAGCTGAATAAAGAATTGATGATGTCCATATTTCCACGGCTCCATGCAACTTCAATGGCATGACGAATTGCCCTCTCTACACGGCTTGGCGTCGTTGCATTCTCTTTTGCAATGGTTGGGTACAGGATTTTTGTAATGGAATTTAACATATCCGGGTCCTTGATGACCATCATAATTGCGTCTCTCAAATACTGGTAACCCTTGATATGTGCCGGTACACCCACCTCATGAATGATATCTGTCACATCATTTTCCAGGTTTTCATAATTGTATTTCTCCACGGCCGGATGTCTGGTAAGCTTCAGTTTCGCTGTTTCTGCTGAATTTTTCATCTCCCTTACTTTGTTTAAAACCATTTCATTGTTGAAAGGTTTCATAATATAGTAAATTGCCCCCAGGTTAAATGCATCTTCTGTAATACCTTCCTGTCCAATTGCTGATATTACAATGAATTTCGGGTGCTTTTTTATGGTCTGGTCACGGTTGATTCTTTCCATGACTGACAAACCATCCAGCTTTGGCATGATCAGATCCAAAAGAACCACATCCGGCTCCTTTTCCTTGATCATATGATATACCTCTTCCCCATTATTCGCTTTTCCGACAATGCGAATGTCACTGTCTTTTTTGACGATATTGTCCAATATCTCCACCATTCTCTCATTATCATCAGCAATCGCTACATTCAAAATTGCCATCCTTCATCTTCCTCCTAATACTTTTTATGTTCTCTTTCATCAGGCAGAACTCATTTCCTTTTCGTAGCTGTTCAGTGCCTTCCAAATAGTGGCTGCTGAATCTCTACTTTCAATCCCTATTATATGTATTCCCGATATAAGAAACATGAAAAGTATGCTGTCGAAATCCCGTTTTTGCCAATTCTTCCCAAAAATTTGCAAAAAAGTTCCGACATGATTCGACATGGATTTTATGATAGTGCGCGCCTATTGTATCACTTTTTATACAAAAAAGCTACTAAAATAAACGCTTTGATACATTGCAATCCTCTGTCTTTATGATAAACTAGAAAAGATGAATGTCGATTGCGTCGAAAGTACGCGAATGAAAAATACACTTATCTGAGGGAGAACTATGGATTACAAAATAAAAAAGAACAGCTGGTTTATCAAAGCCATCTGTTTTGGCTTTTCACTAAGCTTTTTTATTGCAGCTTTCGCTGCAACTGCTTATCTGGACCTGTGGGGACACGTATGGGTTGACTTTTTTCGGATCATGACCCAGCCCGGCCCTCTGATCACAGATTATTTTATGCTGGGGAATTTAGCATCCGCTCTTTTAAATGCCGGCATGTGCGGTATGAGCTTTTCTATATTAATGATTGTTCTGAAGACCGAGTGCAGGCCCAGCTACCTGGCAGGATATTTTCTGGTCGTAGCCCACTGCTTTTATGGTCTGAATTTTCTAAATATGTGGCCGCCGGTTTTTGGTATTCTTTTATTTACGAAAGTATTTAAAATCGGCTTCCGATATAATCTGGATATGGCCATGTTTGCCACTGCCTTTGGACCTTTCATCAGTGAGCTGCTTTTCAGGTACCATGTATGGAACTATTACATTGCCTACGAGATCCAGATCAGTATCCTTGGCTTTCTTTTTGTTGTTATCTTCAGCATCTTTTTGGGCTTTACCATCCCGGCAATGCTTCCGGGTGCTCTAAAGCTTCATAAAGGCTATAACCTGTATAACGGTGGTCTCGCCTTTGGTTTACTGGGATTATTTATCTACGCATTTATGTATAAGACCCTGGGAGTTGAGGCACCTCATGCCACACCGGTACCTAATGTTACCTATGCAGCCCACACCAATTCCTATGGCATCTTTGTCCCCACATTTTTTGTGTGTATGTTTCTGTTATTCATATTTTTAGGATGGCTTTTAAACGATCGAAGCTTTCAAGGGTACGGGGAATTATTAAAATCCAACGGGCATACTGCTGATTTTTTTGCGGAATTTGGTGCTGCCAGAACATTGATGAACATTGGATTTTATGGACTTCTGGTGCTGACTTATTTTGTTCTGGTTATTTGCTTTACTGACGGCGCAGGCTTTACAGGACCTACCATGGGAGTCATCCTTGCTGCCTTGACCTTCTCTTCCCAGGGACAGCATCCCGCCAATGTGTGGCCGATTTTTATAGGATATTTCTTACTGTATTGTCTTGTATCCTTCCTGTGTGCCATCTCGATTCTGGAAATCCCGTGGACACTGTCCACGCAAGGGTACTTAAATGGCGCGGCCTTTGCCACCGGTCTTTGTCCCATTGCCGGACGTTATGGAAAGCGCTATGGAGTGATTGCCGGTTTTATGGCTGCTATTCTTTGTACTTCCACCAGCTCCATGCACGGTGGTCTGATGCTCTACAATGGCGGTCTTACAACGGGAATCACTGCCCTGATCATGGTTCCATGTCTGGAGTACTATTGCAAACCAAAAGCTTCTATATAATTCTATGTATAGAAAACGGGCTGCTGCATAAATGCAACAGCCCGTAAATTTTCTTATGATTTCTTATGCAAAGAACAGTTTGGATAATGTCATTGGATCAATGTATTTTCCATCTTTATAAACACGCATGTTTCCGGAAGCAACTTCATCGATCAGCATAACCTTACCTTCTGCGTCATAACCGAATTCAAATTTGATATCGTATAATACCATTCCTTTTTCTTTCAGGTCATCTGCTACGATCTGAGTGATCTTCTGTGTCATATCTTTGATGTCATCATACTGTTCTTCAGTCATAACACCAAGTGCTACAAGACCATCTTTTGTTACAAGCGGATCGCCTAAAGCATCGTTTTTGAAGGTTGTTTCAACATATGCCGGAAGATCTGCACCTTCTTCGATGTATTCACCATAACGGCGGAAGAAGCTTCCAACTGCTTTATGACGGCAGATTACTTCAAGACCATGTCCGAAAACTTTTCCCGGAAGTACTTCCATAGTTGTATCTTCCATGTTAGCACTTACATAATGTGTCTTAATACCTGCTGCATTGATTTTTTCAAAGAAGTAGATAGACATACGAAGGTTTACATCGCCTACACCATCGATTGTCAGACCAACTGAATTTTCGCCCGGATCAAACACACCGTCTTTTCCTGTGCAATCATCTTTGAATTTTAAAAGATAGTTGCCGTTATCAAGTGCATAAACATTTTTTGTTTTACCTGTGTATACAAGTTTCTTTTCCATGAACCATACCTCCTGGTTTTACCAATATCACTTTTACTCTTATTCCTGATGTCTTCAATAAGACATTTCGTAACTATTCAGCAATCACTGTTCCGCGAGGGTTTTCGCCAGAAAATCCCGAGTTTTACAAGCAAAAATCCATTTGCGAAGCAAATTTTATATGGATTTTTGCTCGTATCTGGAAGGTACTGAACAGATACGTTTTCAATTATAAAGCAGGGAATATGATTTGACAAGATATTCAGAATTTCTATTTTCTTATGAATTCTTTTAACTTATTTTTATAAATCAGGGATTTCCAATGTCGAAATGCCGGCATGATCTGTATAGTGTATTCCAGTACTATAACGTCCCATACTTCCCGGCAAACCAAAGGGACTCTGAAAGAAATACAGGACTTTTCCAACCCCGGGAACTACTTTCACAACTTTTCCCAAAATCTGATCTTCTTTTACCGGATCGATGTCTGCGATATTATTGGCATCCCCTCTGGTTTGAAATCCTTCCGTCGTTTTCCCCACGATGCGATGTGTTACAAGACTTTTTCCACTTTCATAGGTAATAATATCCCCCATATCATAATGATCGTCCTGATGGATCACAACGAGATCATCTATATTGATGGCATCCGCCATGCTTCCGGAGACAACCACTGCTATGGAATAACCGAAAATGGAAGGATGGTTTTCTTTATATACCAATTTTTCCACGAGAAAGTAC
>CALZFY010000103.1:0-5952 GCA_945786935.1 uncultured Lachnoclostridium sp. | reverse complement strand
TTCATTCCTTTGAAGAAATGTCCGTTAACCACGGTTACCATTCCACGAACCATTCTCATACTTACTGCGCCGCCTGTCATCTTTGCGATTCCCCTAAACGGCATATTGTAGATGAACAGGATATTCAGGTCCGGTTTTCCTTTGTCTTCGCTCTTTTTCTTCATAGAAGTGAGCACCCGGTAAATCAGTCTTGCAAGGCCGCTCTTTGCATAGTACATCTGACAGATTGCATCATTAAGACCCAGCTCTCCGTTCCATTTGCCACTTGGAATCTTTGTACCAAGCAATTTTTCAAACTCTTCGTCCTTCACCTGCTGGATCAGTCCTGAATAGTAAGAAGGCATTTCTTCTTTCACATATGGAACTTCTGCATTGGTACCTGCCACTTTCACTTCTGCCTGAAGTCTGATATCAGCGACACTGGCACCGATCATGATCTGCCACTGTCCGCCTTCGATCTCCCACTGATGGGTAGTTACATTCCAGTAACGGAAGGTCTTATCATCAAACGGGATCTTCACCGTTTTGCTTTCTCCGGCTTTTAAGAATACTTTTTTAAAGCCCTTCAGTTCTTTTGCAGGACGGAAAATTTTGCTGTTTTCCATACCTACATAGAGCTGTGCTACTTCTGCTCCATCGAGGGAACCTGTATTGGTGATGGTAAATTCCACACCGTTTTCATCTGCCCTGATGTCAGAATATTCAAAGCTTGTATAGGAAAGACCGAATCCAAATGGATACTGAACTCTCACCTTGCTTGTATCATAATAACGGTAACCTACAAACACACCTTCGCGGTACTCTGCATTTCGTTCTGTGCTTGGGAAGTTATGGAATGCAGGTGTATCCTCGTATTTGATCGGATAAGTCTCGTTTAACCTTCCTGATGGATTTACCTTTCCTGTCAGGATATTTAACATGGCACTTGCTCCGGCCTGTCCGTTTAAGTACCCATGAAGGATCGCCTTACAGCAGGACTGCCATGGCATTTCAATAGAGGAACCGGCACTTAGGAAGCCAACCACATTGGTATTGACTCTTGCAATGTCTTCTAACAGTTCGATCTGGTTCTGTGGAATTCTCATATGAATACGATCCATACCTTCTGATTCACTCAGTTCATCTAATCCGAAGCAATAGATCACAACATCTGCCATTTTCGCAAGATCTAATGCTTCCTTTCTCATAGCGTCATCAGCCTGACCGTTTCTTAAGTATCCCCGGTTCATTCCGATGATCTGAAGGCTGCATTCCTCAGCAACAGTTTCCATGCTCTCAATACTTGTCGGGTTTACCATGGAAGAACCTGCTCCTTGGTATCTTGGAACGAATGCAAAATCACCGATGATGGCAACTTTTGTATCTTTCTTTAAAGGCAAAATATTCTCTGCATTCTTTAGAAGAACCGCACTTTCCTCTGCTGCCTTTCTTGCAAGATCATGATGAGCTTTCTCGTCAAAGCTCTGCGGTCTTGTCTTTGCATTCTCTGTCAGCGTGATCACTGCATCCAAAAGGTCATCCACACAGGCATCCATTTCTTCCATAGAAAGTCTCTTTTCATTCACTGCACTGATCAGTTCTCTTGCTGAATCCAGACCCGGAGATGGCATTTCCAGATTGGATCCAACCCTTACACCTTCCACATGGTCATTGGATGCACCCCAGTCGGTAATAACGATTCCGTCAAATCCCCATTCATCACGGAGAACATCCTTCAAAAGATATTTATTTTCATTGGCATATACGCCATTAATTTCATTGTAACTTGTCATAATGGATTTTGCCTTGCCTTCCTTCACGGCAATTTCAAATCCTGTCAAATATATTTCCCGCAGTGTTCTTTCATCCAGAACAGAGTTCATTGCCATACGGCGAAGCTCCTGGCTGTTCACTGCAAAATGTTTTGGACATGCATAAATGCCCTGGCTCTGAATACCTCTTACATAAGATGCTGCCATCTTTCCTGAAAGATAAGGATCTTCAGAAAAATATTCGAAATTTCTTCCGCATAACGGACTTCTTTTAATGTTTAATCCCGGTCCTAAAAGTACATTGACCTCCTGGGATGCTGCTTCTTCCCCCAGTGCTTTTCCCAGTTCTTCTCCAAGTTCCTCATTCCAGCTGTTGGCAATGGTAGCCGCAGTTGGGAAACAGGTTGCAGGTAAAGATGCGTTCAGCCCCAAATGGTCTCCGGCACCGGCCTGCTTGCGGATTCCGTGAGGTCCGTCAGAGCAGAAAATCGACGGAATCCCCAGACGCGGAAAATCATAAGTCTGCCACACATTTTTTCCGCTTAAAAATGCCGCTTTTTCTTCTAACGTCATCTTATCAATCATATCCTGATGTCTCACCTTGAAAATCCTCCTTGTTTTAAAGCCGGAACCGGGCAAAAGCCCGATTCCGACATTTCATTTATTTACTGATTACTCAGCTTTTGCTGCTGCCTCTGCAGAGCGTTTTTTTAAGTTCTTCACTGCAACTACTTCAAGAGCAATGAGTGCTGCTGCACAAACTACATCGATAGCAATTGCTGCCTTCTGCCATCCCATCATACCTGTCTGGAGGTTTGCTTCATCATATGCACGGCTGTTTACAACTGTGTACATAATGTTCTTACATGCCAGACGCATAGCCTGCAGGGATGTTGCACTTGTAGTATCAGTTACATGGTTTGTCTCTGTATCATATGCAACTAACATACAGTCATTTCCGTTACGGATCATACGGTCAGCATCCTGATATCCGTAAACTCCGTAGTAGTCAGTCAGAGCGAATCCTCTAAAGCCCCATTCATCACGAAGGATGTTGTTGAGAACTTCCGGACAAGCCTGTGCCGGTACTGTTCCGTAGAAGTTGAATGCTGTCATCACAGCTTTTGCTCCGCCGGTCTTAACACACATTTCGAATGGTTTTAAGTAGATTTCACGAGCAGACTGTTCGTTGAACCATGTACAAAGCTGGTTACAACGATCTGTTTCCTGATCGTTTAATGCAAAGTGTTTGATATATGCGTATACACCCTGTCTTTCAGCACCAATGACAGCGTTTGCTGCGATAGCTCCTGAAAGAAGTGGATCTTCTGAGTAATATTCGAAGTTACGTCCTGCGAATGCACTTCTGTGCATGTTCATTGCAGGTGCATACCATCCGGATACGCCCATTTCGTCAGCCATCTTACCAATGCTTTCACCGAAGGCATCCGCGATTTCCACATTCCATGTATTTGCGATCATGACACCAGCCGGGAATCCGATGGAGCCTGTTCCTGTGAAGTTGTTGTTGATAGAAGCAGGTCCGTCACAGTCGATTGTCTGTGTCTTTCCTACACTTGCTGCTGCAGATGTCTGGTAACCGCCGATAGCGATCATCATATCCATATCTGCAACTGTCAGCTGATCTAACAGTGCTTCCCACTGTTCATCATCATAGTCTTTACCGCGCATATCTGCTAATGTCAGACCGTTGCTTGCGCCTGTGACAGGCATTTCATCTGCATCATTGTTGTAAACAGCAGGATCATAGTTACTGTTGTTCATGAATGTAGCTTTTACATCTTCAGCCATTGTGAAGTTTGTAGGAGCAGCTGTTGCTTCTGCATAGTTTGCAAATCCATCTGCTCTTGAAAGGTATGTTAAACCGCCGTTTGCGAAGTCAAGCTGGTTGGTAGCTGCTACTTCGTCTGTAGAACGGCCATTGCTGTATACAACTGTTTCAGCTACATTGTAGTTCTGTGCTGCTACAACTGTATGAGAGTCAGTACGAAGAGAGATTTCATAATCTCCTGCTTCCAGTACATATGCTTTTGCGTTGATGTCATCATAAGATGCCATATCTTCTTCTGTAAATGTTACAGTGACTGTTTCGCTTTCGCCCGGCTGTAACATCTGGGTTTTTGCAAATCCAACAAGATTTACAGATGCTTTTTCAATACCGCCGTTTGTGTATGGTGGGTTGTAGTAGATTTCTACTACATCTTTACCAGCTACGTCGCCTGTGTTGGTAACAGTAACATCTACGGAAATTGTTCCGTCAGCTACATTTAAGTTGCCCATTTCCTGTGTAAACTGTGTATAGCTTAAGCCATATCCGAATGGGAACTGAACCATTTCATCATAGTTGATGAGGCCTTCTGTTGCTGCTGTTTCATAGAAACGATATCCTACATAGATACCATCTGTGTAATTTACAAAGTTTGGTGTTGCACCGTCCACTTCAAATTCGTCCATGTTGTCATAAGAGAAATGTCCGAAGTTGTTGTATGTAGGTGTAGCTGTTAAATCTCTTACGAATGTATCACTTGTCTTTGCAGATGGATTGATTTCACCGCTTAAGATCTGTCCTAAAGAGTTGAAGCCTGACTGACCTGTTCCCGGACACCAGATCACACTCTTAATCTGGCTGTATTCTTCAACAAAGCCAAGTTCCATAGTGTTTGCTGCATTGATAATCACAACAACGTTGTCATAATCAGCAGTTACACGGTCGAGCATTGCGATTTCTCTGTTGGAAAGCTCCAGATAGTGTTTAGAAGCATCTAAATCATCTTTCTGTTCGCTGTAACGAATACCGTGAGAACCGAAGGTACCGCCATCTACGAAAGTATCTTCTACTGCCGGATCAAGGCTTGTTGGAAGGTCAGCACCTTCACCACCGGAACGGGCGATGACAACAACTGCTGTATCAGAGTAAGCTTTTGCTGCTTCAAAGATTCCTGCTGCATCATAATCATCCATGGATGGTTCCGGGATTGTCCAATCCTGTCCCCACATACCTACAGTTGGACGTGTAGCACGGTAGGATGTGTAGAAATCAACCAGATCCTGGTTCACTTCAAAGCCTGCATTTTTAAGGCCTTCTAAAAGGGAAACTGTTGGGTAAGCATCAGAGAGACTTCCTGAACCTGTACCACCGTATACAGGGTTGGTAGAAGACCAGCCAAATACGTTTAATTTTGTACCTGCTGCCATTGGAAGTACATTTCCTTCATTCTGAAGAAGTACAATACCTTCTCCTGCGATCTGTTCACAAAGGTCTGTAGCTTCTTTAGAAGTTTCCTCTGTGATCGTTCCGTTTCCTGTTGCCAGTGAGATCATGCTGGACATTGGTCCGAAACAGATCATGTTCACTACAACAACCAAAACCATGAGAAATGCGATCCAGCTCTGAGCACGAGCGAATTTTCTCTTTGCCGGCTGCAATTTCATGACTGCGATTGTAATTGCGATTGCAAGCACAAGGGCAACCCCAAGTACAATCAGGTAAGGTTTGCAAGTGTTGAGGACGTTGATGACGTCGTCAATATTAATTGCTAACATTTTCCTTTTCTCCTTTTCTCTTTCTTCATGACTGTTTGTTTATCATGTAACTGCATTCTAACAGAATATTTTGCCCCTGACAGAAATTTACATAAACTGTTTCTTTTTTGCATGAATTGCAAACATCATGTTGTTTTTACACAAAAAAATGTGCAAGTTTTTGTTAACTTTGCACATTTTCTTCGTTGTTTTATATTGTTTTAATTTCCATTGGAATGAGGACTTTTAAGTTGAACCAGTTATCCTGCGTGCTCACATCCACTTCTCCACCATACTTTCGGACGGTGTAGCGAAGACTCTTCAAGCCATAGCCATGAAACCTGGCATCCTCTTTTGTAGTTGCCGGAAGCCCTTCCCCAAAATCCACCTGTTCCTCACAGTAATTCTCAAATCGCACAATCAGGAAATTTTTCTGATTAAAGGCCGATACATGGATGAGACGCTTTTCCTTTTCCGGCAGCTTTTTTTCATATTCTATGGCATTATCCAGTGCATTCCCAAAGACAGAACAAATATCCATGGTATCCATAAAATCAAATAAGGTACCATCCACAACACAGGTCATGGAAATATCATTTTTCAAACAATAAAGATTTTTAGATGTCAGCAGGGTATCTAAGACCTTATTTCCCGTTTT
>CALZFY010000102.1:0-6088 GCA_945786935.1 uncultured Lachnoclostridium sp. | reverse complement strand
GGCTTTAAACTCAATGTCACACAGCGGGAAAGAATCGTGGGCAAAAAGCTTTGTGCATTGGTAGTAAGCAGCAGGATCACAGCATAAGATGGCGGCTCCTCAATGGTCTTTAACAATGCATTCTGTGCCTGTACATTCAGCTTCTGTGCCTCGTCTATGATGTAGATCTTATAAGGGCCTTTATAGGGTTTGATCATAATATCTCCGCAAAGCTGCTGCCTGATATCATCCACACTGATGGTATTGGGCTTTTCATGGGTAATTCGGATAATATCCGGATGGTTATTCCCCTCCGCCTGTTTGCAGGAAGTACATTCTCCGCAGGCATCCGTTCCCTGTTTCTCACATTGCAGTGCCGCGGCAAATGCAGAAGCGAGGAAATTTTTCCCGGAACCCTTTTCGCCATCAAAAATATAAGCATGGGAAACCTTTCCCATGGTAATCGCACTCTGTAAATGCTCGATCAGATGCTGATGACCGATCACGTCCGAAAATCCATACATACCTCTGCCCCCTCTCTGTGGCTCTCATGGGCTCATTATAGCATAAAGGCTTCATAGACCGCAACTACCGAAACATGCGGTTTAAGCTACTGTTTTAAAGAACCTGCCTTTCTGATATGCCCTTTAATTTCCTCCAGACACCTCTCAAAATCATCATTCTCAAATCGCTTTTCAATCCCAGCCTCCAGAATATTTTTCTCCGAAAAATCCACACTGTCCGCAAGGTATCTTCTGCACATTTCCTGGTACCTTGGATGATCCTGACTTCGCTCTCGGTCCAGTGCACGCTGTAGCCTTACGCCGTCGTCCACTTCGATATAGATCGGTTCCAAAACACCTTCGCCAAAATATTTTTTGCTCTCCACATAGGATTCCAAGGTACCGATCACAACGTAATTTTGTGAAGCCAGATCGATCTGTTCATCACATACGGTAAAGTAATGCCATACTCCGTGGATCGTATCATAGGAACGCTTCTCAATGACTTTTCCCTCAGCCTCCAGCCGGCACATTTTCTCTTCATTGACAAAAAAATATTCCACACCATTGACCTCCCCTGCACGGATGGGTCTGGTAGTATACATCACAATCTTTTTAAGGTTCAGCTCCCTGTCCTCCAAAAGCTTTTTATAAAAGGAATCCTTTCCGGTAGAACTCTTTCCCATTATGTAAAATATTCTTCCCATAGAACCTCAACCTCCTGATTTTTCGTAAGCCCGTGAACCTCTAATCCATTCTCCAAATAGTTCTGAATCCGGCACACGCATTCCTCACTGATTTTTTCTCCCGGTGTAAGAAGGGGAATCCCCGGCGGGTAAATATACAAATAGACCCCACTGATCTCGCCCATACTTTCCGGCAGAGGTACTCCTTTTTTTGGTCTCTCCATAGCCTCACTGATGGACAACAATGCTTTTGGTCGGATGGTCTCTCTCTCTTTTCTCTCCGGCATGGCATTTTGCTCCAGACTGCCATCGATTTCCACAAGGGCATCCAAAAGCCTGCGGTAAAATACTTCCTCATCCGCCACGCTAGTCATCAAAAGCACATAGCCGCTGCTTGCCATTTCTGCCTGAATGTGATATTTCTTCAAAAGCTTCTGATAAAGCCCCTCTCCCGAAAGGTTACAATGTTCTGTAGAAATGAGCACCTTGGAAATATCATAATCATATACTTCTTCCGGCATGATCAGTTTTAAATTTATAAGCTGACTTTTTAATGCACTCCGTAGCTTTTTTAAATTGGCAAGATACTGTCCAAAGGCTTCTCTTCCATTTTCCATATACCAATGCATGGCCGCATCAATACTGGCCATCAGCACATAGGACGGACTGCTTGTCTGAAACATTGTTAAGTAATTTCTAAGCTCTTCTTTGTATTTATAATCCTGATTGATATGGATCAGTGCCGTCTGGGTCAGTGCCGGCAAAGTTTTATGGGTGCTTTGGATCACCACATCTGCACCACACCGGATGGCGCTTTTTGGAAATCCGCTTTCTTTCAGAAAATGAGCTCCGTGTGCCTCATCCACAATAACCGTCACGCCTTTGGCATGGGCTTCCCTGACGATAGACTTGATATCTGAAACTACCCCATCATAGGTTGGAGAAGTAAGGATCAATGTTTTCACTTCCGGATGTTTCTCCAGTGCCTCTAACACCATTTCTGCTTTAATCTCTCCCAAAATACCGGAAGGTAAATATTCCGGATAAAGATAGTAAGTCTTTAACTGACGAATCTGTGCTGCATGGTACACGGACTTATGGCAGTTTCTTGCCATCAAAACAGAACCACCCTGTTTTGTGGCAGAAAAAATGGCACTTAAAATTCCTCCACTGCTTCCATTGACCATAAAATGGGTCTCATCTGCCTGACAGACTTTTGATGCATATTTCTGTGCATCCTTTAAAATACCTTCCGCATGATGCAGATTGTCAAACCCGTCTATTTCCGTAATATCAAAGCTGTAAGGATTTGCAAACTCCATCAGTCTTCGCTTGTGCCCCGGCATATGGAAAGGAACATAGTCAGATTTTCCATATTTTATTAGCGCGTCATAAAGCTTCTCCATGATACCTTCCCCTGTATATGTTCATCTGAGCCTTTTTATAAATGATCTGATACAATCGATTTATTTAAATGCTGCAGATCAAAATTCCGATCAAAATCAATCCCATACCGATGGCAGCCTTCCTGTTGATCTTTTCCTTCAGGAAAATTCTTCCTAAGACTGCCACAAATACATATCCAAAAGATTCCAACATTGGTCCGATAGACAATGGTACATATTTATAGGAATACATGGTCAAAAAGGAGGACAACAGGAAAATGCTGTAGGCTCCGATCACCAACGGATTCATATATTCTTCAATAATATTTTTATAGGTTTTGTTTGCTCCCTTTTTCAAAAGGATCTGGGAACAGGATGAAATAAATACGCTGAAAATAAACAGCAGAATAAAAAGATATTTAATGTTCATTATTTGTCACCACCATATAAATTCCTGCTAAAATGATTGCACCGCCAATAATCGTTTTGATCGTAATGGCCTCTTTGAAAAGAATCGCACCCCAAAAGATTCCCCAGATAATGGTGATTCCCTTGTTGGCATAGGCAATGGTCAGGGGCATGTACTTTAAGATTCTCTGCCATGCAAGGGCATAGAAAAACAGTAAAAATAACACCATGCCATAGAAAAAGAAAAATTTAAAAGAAAACAGTTCCTGTGCTGCCGCCATTTTTGAACATACACTCTCTAAAGAGTATACAAATAACAGCACGTGCAGACATAAAATGATTTTCCAGCTTGTCTTTTTTTCCAAGATAATTACCTCCCGTTATTTTGAATTCATTTTGCTTTTCGCGTACGAACAAAATTATATTTTTAAATTAATTCTTATGAAACTGGTATACTGCGTACATCGTTTCATCAGCTCCGAAAATGGTCTCTACCCACTCTTCCTCCACCTGAAGGTATTCCTTCATACATTTTAACTGGTAGTTGTGAAGCATGATCACATAAGTATTTTCATCGGTGATGGATTCTGCCACATTTTCCACACCATGCCTTTTTAGTTTTTCCTCATAGTGGGGACTGTAAGCCGTCCAGTCACCCATGGAAATGTAATTGATATATTCAGGCTCCGTATTCTTTAACGTACATTTTCCATACAATTCCGTCATAGTTGCAATATCCATAAGATAGAGTCTCTCCGGATCTTTGGCACAGTACTCCTTGATGCTCTCTACATCCTGATACCAATGAGCCTTGGCAATGTTTTCATAGCGGTAGTTCCTCACATTTTTTACACTGATGAGAAGAAGGAAGCATCCTGCCATGACCCCTAAAATCCTGACTGACTTTTTCATTCCTCCGGAGAAAATTTCCATATCCCGCATTTCATATAAAGTATGAAGAAGTACTGCCAGAAAGATCAGACTCATGGTGACCTGAATTCTCTCAATGGCACGTCCCCAGTAGGTAAAATACAGCCACAGGATTTTCACCACACCACATTGAACTGCAAGATAAATTGCCAGCGGAAAATTTCTTTTCCACAAAAGCAGCAGGAAAAGAATCGTTGCACTCACAAACAGTATCGTATTTCCGGCACCATAGGCCCCGGTAAAAACATCCTTCACAAAAATTTGGACCGCATCAATGAACTTTGTAACAAAGGTAATCCCCTGCTCTCTTTCCATTTCTTTTACAGCTTTAAGATATTCCGGGAAAAACTCTTTCGGAAGCTCCCCCAGTACCGTATAGTTATATACCCGCATCATATGGAACTCTTCCTGAGATATTCCGTAGGGCTCATAGAGTTCCGGATAATCTTCATAGGGAAGAAGATCATAGTAATCATACACATTGGTACGGACATCAAAAAAGTTCCGAAATTCCTTCCAACCCTCTTTGGAATATGCCCGTGCATTGACAGCAAACAGTGTCAATGTTACCGATAAGATCAGAAATGGTGCGCAGACCGTCAGCTTTTTTAAATCCTTTTTCCCTATCAGCTTCCACAAATAGATCAATCCGGTACAGGGAAGAAGCATATAAAAAATATTGGGACGGATGCAAAAGGCCAAATTGGCTAAAAAGCAGACTATCAAAATATTTTTCCAGTCGCTCTTTGAAGTGGCATACAAAAACATAGCTGCCAGTCCCACAAAAGCTGCAGTGGTGGTATAGGTAAGCTGCACATAGACCTTTAACCAGATTCCTAAAAATACACCTATGGCAGTTAGAACAATGATCACCTTCTTCTGCCATTTTTCCGTAAAGCTTTGTAACCGATAAAAAATTGCTCCAAGTGAAACAATCTGGGAAGCAATCAGTACAATTCCGTACCAGTTAAACGTACGATTCATTTCATAGAGTTTGCTTAAAAACCAGGTAAAGCCATAAGTCATCTGAATTCCATAGCTCTCCGGCCTTCCGGTAAACTGCCCCGACACGATTTCTGCGATCATGCGGTCATCGTTGGTGGAATAGACCACCGGAATAAATTTATAAATTATTAAGAAAAGAACTGCGGATAACAGCATACATCCGCCAAATTCCATCATTTTTTTCTTGTTTTTATTCATATTCTTCCTGTATGATTACTCTCCCTTCAAAACGACCGTGATTGCTTTGTGATGAACTGCCTCCAAGTACGTGCCAAACACATCCTTTGTTCGAATCTTTAAACTGGAAGTATTGACACAGGGATGGCATCCTACATATTCCCCTTTTAATACATCCTCATCCACCAGAAGCTGTACCGCATTGTCATGGTCATTCATTAGTCCCATCACACTGACCGCTCCGGGATGGATATCCAGATATTTCTCCATATCCTCCGGAGATGCAAAGGAAAGTCTTGCACTGTTAATCTGACTTGACAACTCCTTTGTCTTAAAAGGCTTGTCTCCCGGCATCATGAGAAGATAAAAATTTGTTTTCTGCCTGTTACATAAAAACAGATTTTTACAGATCAGCACGTCCAATATAACGTCAATTTCATTACAGGCCTCCATGGTATCTGCGTGTCCATGATCTGTACGGACATATTCAATCCCCAACTGATCCAACAGATCATACACCCTGATTTCTCTATCTTCCCGTCCTTCGGTATCCACAGGACGTCCTTTAAAAAGTTCCATTATCCACAACTCCTTAATGATTTATCACAATATGTGTTTTAACATCTCTAAAAAGTATTAAAAGATATGTTTTAACAAATATTTATCTATTTTTTATTTATGAATTTTAAACATTTATTTAAATACTACAAAAAAAGCCCTTGAAAATCAAGGGCTTTTCTTTCACTTTCATGAGACATCGGGGATTCGAACCCCGGACAACTTGATTAAAAGTCAAGTGCTCTACCGACTGAGCTAATATCCCATACTCTTTTAGCGAGTAAATGCCCAGTTCCGGAATCGAACCAGAGACACAGGGATTTTCAGTCCCTTGCTCTACCAACTGAGCTAACTGGGCATAATGCTTTCGCATTGAGTTGCGGGAATAGGATTTGAACCTATGACCTTCGGGTTATGAGCCCGACGAGCTTCCAGACTGCTCCACCCCGCGATATTA
>CALZFY010000101.1:0-6348 GCA_945786935.1 uncultured Lachnoclostridium sp. | reverse complement strand
TGCACCTCCGATGGTCGTGTTGGGGCGAACCTTAATCCCTTTCAGCTCCAGATGGCGGTATTCTATATCATCCAGCGCTGATTTTGGAAGCCGAAACTCCGGGATCCCATACCGCAGCACGCCGCCGATCTTATCTTTTCCTTCAAAGATCGTTACCTGATAACCATATCTGGCAAGGATGATGGCAATGGTGATGCCGGCCGGACCGGAACCAATGATGGCAACACGCATGCCATTGGACTCTGCCGGACCCTTTGTCATCTGGTTGGCATAGGTGGTGGAAATGTAATTCTCAATTACGGAAAAATGTACCGGTGCACCCTTTTTCCCTAAAACGCAATTTCCCTCACACTGATTTTCATGATTACACACCAGACTGCATACCGTTGTCAACGGATTATTTTCAAAAAGCATCCAGCCTGCTTCATTTAATTTATTTTCCTTTAAAAGACGAATTGCCTCCGGAATGTTCGTATTGATGGGACATCCCTTCCTGCACTGAGGCTTTTTGCACTGCAGGCAACGATTCGCCTCATCCATGACATGTAATGCCATAAATTACCTCCCGCATACGGTGCGCTTACCAGCCAAAATAGGTCTTTGCATTGTAGTAAGAAATTCCCTGTACGATTTTCTTTAAACTTTCTTCTGCTGCCGGATATTCTCCGTTTTCCACCCATCCGCCGATGAGGTTGCACATGATCCTTCGGAAGTATTCATGTCTTGTATAGGATAAAAAGCTTCTGGAATCCGTAAGCATACCTACAAAGTTGCCCAGAAGTCCAAGGTTGGCAAGGGATGTCATCTGACCAATCATGCCGCTTTTGCAGTCATTAAACCACCATGCGGAGCCGTGCTGGATCTTACCTGCACAGCTTCCGTCCTGGAAGCATCCGATCACGGTACCGATGGCAGCATCATCTGCAGGATTCAAGGAGTAGATGATGGTCTTTGGAAGCAGATCATCGATGGCCAGTGCATTGAGGTACTGACCCATTTCCATGGAGGAGCTGTAGGTATTGATGGCATCGATTCCCGCATCTGCTCCGATGGCGTGATAGATCTTTTTGTTCAGGTCTCTTTGCACACCGTAATGAAGCTGCATCACCCAGCCCCGTTTTGCATATTCTCTTCCAAGCATCACCATCAGGGCTGTCTGGTATTTTCTGATTTCCACTTTGGAAAGCTCCATGCCGTCAAGACGTTTCTTTAAGATCACCTGAACCTCTTCCTTGGTCCAGTCCTCATACATAATGTATTCCAGACCGTGGTCTGAAACAACACAGCCGTTCTGGGCAAAATGATCCATACGGATTTGCAACGCATCCATCAAACCGTCAAAGCTTGCAATGGCAATGCCGCTGACCTTGGAAAGTGTGTCAATATAAGAAGCAAAATCATCTTTTTCAATATGGACTGCCCGGTCCGGTCTCCAGGAAGGCAGCACCTTCACAGAAAATCCATCTTCTTTTAATTTCTTATGCCATTCCAGAGAATCCACCGGATCATCTGTGGTACAGATCACACGGACATTGGAGCTTTCAATGAGCTTTCTGGCACTCATATCCCCGGATCTTAACTTTTCATTGCACAGGTTCCACACTTCCTCTGCAGTCTCTCCACAAAGGTGGCCCTCATATCCAAAGTAGTTTTTCAGTTCCAGATGGCTCCAGTGATACAGCGGGTTTCCAATGGCCATTTCCAGAGTTTCTGCCCATTTCTGAAACTTTTCCCTGTCAGAGGCATCCCCGGTGATGAACCGTTCTTCCACTCCATTGGATCTCATCTGTCTCCATTTATAGTGGTCTGCCCCCAGCCATACCTGGGTAATGTTGTCATAGCTGATGTCCTCATAAATTTCCTTTGGGCTTAAGTGACAATGATAATCAATGATAGGAAGCTCCTCTACATAATCATGATACAGGTGCTGCGCTGTCTCTGTCTCCAGTATAAAATTTTCATCTAAAAACTTTTTCATGGTAATTCCTCTATCCAACATATTTTTTTAAGGTTGCTCTGACTGCACCTTTTCCTGCAATCAGTTCGTTGAAGTACTGAAGTACCTTTTCTGCCAGTCCGACTTCATAAAGGTTCACACCAAAGATTCGGCTGTCTTCTAAAATTCCGTGAAGTTTTTCATCGGCTACGGTATCTCCCAGCTGGATGCCTTCTACATAAGCGCATGCACTTTCCAACAATGGATCCGGGCTTAATTCATAAGCTTCTCCGTTATCGTTTACAGCCATCAGGTAACGGAGCCATCCTGCAAATACCATGGGGATCAGCTTCAGATCATTAAGATTCATTCCTGCCTTCTGGTAATTCTTAATGGTTTCTCCAAAACGGATTGCAAGCTTCTGGGAAGTATCGGTAGCAATTCTCTGTGGTGTGTCAGGCATAAACGGGTTTGGCACACGTACCTTTAATACGGTATCAATAAATTCCTTCGGATCTAATACTCCCGGATTGATGACTACCGGAAGACCTTCCTTATATCCAATGGTCTCCACAAGTTTTACAAGCTCTGCATCCTTCATTTCATCAGAGATCTTCTGGTATCCAAGGACACATCCAAAGACTGCCAGTGCGGTATGAAGAGGATTTAAGCAGGTACATACCTTCATTCTCTCTACTTTGTCTACGGTCTCTTTATCTGTGAAAATGATACCACCCTTTTCCAGTGCCGGACGGCCGTTAGGGAATTTATCCTCGATGACAAGATATTCTGTTTCTTCTGCATTCACGAAAGGTGCCACATAAGTATTTTTACTTGTAACCACAGGCTCCAGTTCCTCTAAGCCGTCAGCTTTCAGGATCTCTTCTACAGATGCATCCGGACGGGGTGTGATCTTATCGATCATGGACCATGGGAAGGATACTTTGGAATCATCTAAAATGTAAGCAAGGAAGCCTTCTTCCACCAGACCCTTGTCAGCCCATGCTTTTGCAAAGCCCTCCATGGCTGCCAGCAGCTTGTCACCGTTATGGGAGCAGTTGTCTGTAGAAACCATGGCAATCGGTTTCTTTCCTGCCATATAACGATGATATAACAGTGCTGCTACCTTTCCGATATAGCTCTGTGGTTTTTCCGGTCCTGCCTCGAAATCAGCTTTCACTGCCGGTAAGGTTTCTCCCTGGGCGTTTACAAGGGAGTATCCTTTTTCTGTAATGGTAAAGGTTGCAAACTGCAGGGAATCTTTTGCAAAGATCTCTTTTAATCTGCCAAATTCTTTTTCGTCGTTGGAATCTAAAATACAGGATTCCCCAATAGAGCCAACCACTGTTTTCTCGATCTTGCCATCAGATTTTAAGGTAACAAGAATAGAGTAATTGTCGTTTGGACGGTATTTTTTCTCAATGATCTCATAGTCGAAGCCTTCTACAACGGTGATTCCACGGTCAAGGATACCTTCGTTCAAAAGATTCTGTGCTACATTTGCCTGGAATGCACGGAAAATATTTCCTGCACCAAAGTGAACCCAGAAAGGATTTTCCTTTGTTTTTCTGATCATCTCTTCGCGATCATATTTGGGAAGCTGATAGCCTTTCTCTTCCCACTCTGCTCTGTTTTTAACTCCTGATTCATTTAACTTCATTGCTTTACCTCCCGATCTTGTCGTTTTGTTGATAATTCTAATATAAAACCGTGCTCCTAAAATGACCATTGGCACGGTTGTTCTTGACATTGGTAAAATTGCGGTTTAAACTGTTTTTATGAAAACAAATTTGCGCACTGCCTTTGATCCCAGGCAGTATATGGTTTCCAGGGATTTTGAAATTTATTATTATTCAGATACCGATATGACAAGGGTTGCCAGTCACACCCATGATTATTATGAATTTTATTTTTTTCTCAGGGGGAATGTCTCCATCCACGTGGACGGCGTACAGCAACATTTGCAACCTGGTGATATCATCATCATTCCTCCAAACACGAGACACCATCTCACGGTACATAATCAGGAGGTTCCTTATCAGAGGTTTATTTTCTGGATCAGTGAGGCATTCTGTCATGACCTTTTGGAGCAATCACAGGATTACGGATATCTGTTCCAGCCTACCTCCAAATCCCATAAATATGTTCACCACTTTGATGTGATTTCCTTTAACACCATTCACACAAAGATCATCCGGCTTTTGGAAGAACGTCATTCCAGTCAGTATTGCCAGCAGGCTATGGTGTCCCTCTGTGTCCATGACCTGATCCTGACCCTGACCAGAATGGTTTATCAGTTGAAAAACCCCGGTGTTTCCAAGGAAGATAATTCTCTTTATCAGGGTATTGTAGGCTATATTGATAATCATATGCAGGAAAAGATCACGTTAGAGGATATTGCAGGCGCACTCTTTGTCAGCAAATATCATATCGCCCATGTATTCAAGGCACAGTTTGGTCTCTCCATTCACCAGTACATATTAAAAAAGCGACTGAACCTTTGTAAGGGTTCAATCGCTTCCGGCACCGATATCACTACGGCCTGTACCCAATGTGGGTTTGATGACTATTCCAGCTTTTATCGGGCATTTAAAAAGGAATATGGGATGTCACCGAAGGAATTTAAGGCTTCTTTGGAGAGTATCCTTTGACACTATTTTACATACAGCTCTATGACTTTACAGCATTCTAAGTCATAGAGCTGTTTTGATTGTTTCTATTGCAGTACACATATCAATTCGCTCCCCATTCTTATTGCTTCTGAATCGTTTCAATAATACTTCTGATAGACTCCACACTTTCTTCCAGCATATCGGCCATTTCCTCTACTGTACAACCTTTTTTCAGCTTTTTCTCAACCTGAGTCGTAAGCTTTTGCCGTTCTCCTTTCTCTATGCCAATCTGTGTTCCTTTCTCTATGCCAATCTGTGTTCCTCTATCAATTCCAATTTCCAATATATTCATTTTTACGGCCTCCCATTCTTCTGAGGATTTGACCTCCTGTACAATCTCATCGAGCTCCAAAATCCGGGAATCCTTCACTATAATATTGGGATTCTCAATTCTTGTATCTTTCATATATTGTAACAGACTAATCAGTTCCTGGGAACCATTTTTACTTGTCATATTTAAAAATATTTTTGTGGTCCCATCTTCTAATTCCAGATTTTCCACTTCTTTACAACATTCTTTAAACGTGTATTTTGCCAGATCTTTCCCGAAAATGTCATCCTGTGTAATAAAAATGATAACTGTTGATGGGAGATACTTGTATCGTGTATTTTTCCCCGATTTTAAAATCGGCGTGTCAATCATACTTTGATAGTATCGAGAACGTTTCCGCAAATCATCACTTTGGGAATCATTTTGCATTTCCATATTAAATTGTCGCTGGTCTTTTGATCTGGCCCACGCATCCAGTCGGATTGCGCGTTTTCCTACTTTATTCAGTACTACTTGTTCCACCTTTACTTCTACCAATTCAATGTCTGGCTCCGCTAAAATAATACTAAGAGCACATCGATATGCTCTTGGATTTTTCATTACTGACAAAAATAATGCAAAATCGCTCAAATTAAACTCATGTTCTGCTAAAAGTAATTCATGATTTTCCATAGGCTATCCTCCACTTATAAAATTGTAATAAAAATTGGGTAAATCGGCTGAAACGCCAAAAGAAAGACGAATGTCCTTCAGATATTCTGATGATAACATTCGTCTTGATCATTTACAAATTAAATTTCTATAAACGTGCCATTTTATTTTACGCTTAAAGTCATTTCCATAATTTCCGGATGCTTCCATGTCGATACATTCTGATGTCCTGCTGACAGTGCTCCATCTACCGGAATGGCAGCTCCCGTGATATACCGTGCCATATCGCTGGCAAGGAACAGTGCCAGATAAGCACATTCTTCAGGATTTCCCATGCGGCCTGCCGGACAATCCTTTGCAAAGAATTGAAGTGCCTGCTCCGGGGCGTTTCCGAATATGGATGTCCTTGTATATCCCGGGCAGATTGCATTCACCGTGATTCCATAGGGTGCATAATCCAGTGCTGCTGACTTTGTCATTCCTACAACACCGTGCTTTGTTGCTGTGTAAAGTGCCTGTCCACGTTGTGGCATGATTCCCGCAATGGATGCAACATTGATCAAAAATCCCCCTTCGCTATGTGATTTCAAAATTGCCTCTGCACCATATTTCATACCGGCAAATACGCCCTTGCTGTTTAATGCAAAGATCTGATCATAGTCTTCCATTTCATATTCATGCATCGGGAAACCACCCTGACCGATTCCTGCATTGCTTACCACACCATCCAGCCTTCCGTAATGTTCGACCGTCTGATCAATCAGTGCCTTGATCTGCTGACTGTCACTGCAGTCTGTCTGTACAAAGATTGCATCTCC
>CALZFY010000100.1:0-6973 GCA_945786935.1 uncultured Lachnoclostridium sp. | reverse complement strand
CTCCTGCCATTTCCTGAATGGTTTCCATGGTAAGGCCTGCTGCCATGGTAACCAGCACAAACCTGTCTGCCCGGTGTCTCAGTACCGGTGCAATTTCTTCTAAAACACCTTCCATCATCTGAGGCTTTACTCCCAGAAAAATGTACCGGCATTTTTCAGCTATTTCCTCGTTGAAGCTGACATTCGCATCACCCAATTCCTCGGACAGTCTTTCTGCCTTTCCGGAAGTTCTGTTAGATAAAAAAATCTGTTCCGGCGTAATCATATCTGATTTTGCAGCAGCCTTTGCAAGGGCACTGCCCATATTTCCGCATCCGATAAATCCAATGTTCATTTATTTTTCCTCACTGTATTTCTCCACAATTTTTAATGCCATTTCCACGCAAAGATCCATGCCTTCCGCAGTAATGTGCTCATAAGGTCCGTGGAAACCGAAACCGCCGGTTCCAAGGTTCGGGCATGGCAGTCCCATAAAGCTTAAACGGGCTCCGTCTGTACCTCCGCGGATTGCAACCACCTTCGGGTTGATTCCTACCGCTTTGGCAGCTTCCTTTGCATATTCAACAAGCTCCATATGGGGCTCGATCATTTCCTTCATATTGTAATACTGATCCTTCACATTCAGTTCCACGGTTCCGGCACCGTATTTTTCATTCATGCGATCAGCAATTTTGCGCACCAAAGCCTTACGGGCTTCAAATTTTTCCCGGTCATGGTCTCTGATGATATATTCTAATTTTGCTTTTTCTACAGTTCCTTCCATATCTGTCAGATGAAAGAAACCTTCATATCCTTCTGTAGTCGCCGGTGTTTCATCTGCCGGAAGCATTCCGTTGATCTCCATGGCAAGAAGCTGGGCATTGACCATAATGTTTTTGGCGCTGCCCGGATGCACATTGTTTCCGTGAATGACAAAATCTGCTCCGGCTGCATTGAAGTTTTCATATTCGATTTCGCCTTCCATACCGCCATCTAAGGTGTAGGCAATGTCTGCACCAAATTTCTCCACATCAAAATGATCTGCACCTGCTCCGATCTCTTCATCCGGTGTAAAACCGATACAGATCTTTCCATGAGGAATGTTATCTTTCAAAATGCGTTCCGCCATAGTCATGATCTCTGCAACGCCGGCTTTATCGTCGGCACCCAAAAGAGAGCTTCCGTCTGTGGTAATCAAAGTACGTCCTTTCATGTTTGGAAGCTGGGGGAAATCCTTTGCCTTTAACACATACCCGCTTGTTCCAAGAACCAGATCCTTTCCGTCAAAATTTGAGACCATCTGAGGATTCACACCTTTGCCATTAAAGTCCGGTGCAGTATCCATATGGGCGATAAATCCAAGACGTTTACATTTCTCGTACCCTGCAGTTGCCGGGATGGATGCATAGACATAACATTTGTCATCCACATGAGCATTGCCCACACCAAGTGCCTTCAACTCTTCCACCAGAAGCCTTGCCAGATCAAACTGACAGGAAGAAGAGGGTGTTGTCTCTGAATGGGGATCACTTGGCGTGTCCACCTTCACATAATTTAATAATCTTTCATAAGCTCTCATAAAAATCTCCTTTTATAACTTCACGGAAACACCGTTCACTTCCACACGGTCATCCATTGGAATGACAAGACATTTTCTTCCTTCAATTTCCATGGTCTCTATAAGATCCGCTCTCTCCGGATTTACCTTGATCACAATGTCCGGTGTTTCCACACTGAATTTTTTCACATTTACCACATTGCTGGCAAGAAGGGTCGTACGCTCTCCAGCTACCGTATCGTACTCTTTGTCAAATTCCTGTAATTTTTCTTCCGGTGCACCGCTCTTTTCCAAGAGCTTTTTCACATCCATTTTGGAAAGCTCCAAAGGTTCCGGTGATTCCTTGTGCTCTTCCATCATCTCATAGAGATTGTCATGAAGGTTTCGAACCACCTCATAACCACAATCCTCTCCCAGGGTTTCCGCCACCACCGTATCAAAGATCTCCTTCTGGCTCTTTGCTGTCACCGGAATCCCTGCGCCAAAGACTGTTTCGATCAGTTCACTCTGGAGTTCTTCCGGATTTTTGGAATAGTAAAGCATGCTATGTAAGTCTGTGGCACGTTCGTTAAAGGCCGGGAACAAAAATCCGTTCATAGGCATTTCCACAATCCAGTCGCGGACGCGGTCCTCCATCACATTGGTATCCGGATTATAGGAAAGGGCAGCCTTGGATAAATTCACCGGACAAATGCTGCAAAGAATGTGGCGAAATACCGTATCGGATGCATCATCCATTTCCAGTCCGTCACTGGATTTTCCCGGTACATCATAGGCTGCGTAGATCAATACAATGTAATAGTTTTCCCCATAATGATAATGTTCGATGATCTTATCATAAAATTCTTCCACCAGCATGTCATCCTTGAGCTCGCTGTCACGAAGCTTTAATAAAAATTCCTGGGGGCCTCCCTGCATTTCAGAGTCCAGGGAAAATTCCATGTTGATCATATTTTTTCCGACGGTTCCGGACAGTGTATGCTTGAAAATATCAAAATATTTAAAAGCCTCTTCCTCCGGCATGGCTAAGAATGCCTGTTTTGACTGGCAGATCTTTTCTTTCTCATGATTGACATAACATCCGCAGATTCTTGTAATGGCACAATTGGCCGGTGTAAACTGTTTCCTGATTTCCAAGATTTCTTTTTTATTCATGTTTTTTCAATATCTCCTCTAACTGCCATAAATGGTCGATTTCAAAATCGATAGAAACTCCCTGTGTATTCTCCAAATGATTCGGGTTATACCAGCAGCACAAGATTCCTGCATTATTGCCACCTTTCATATCACTGGTAAGGGAATCCCCTACGATCAGGATCTCATCCTTTTCAAAATGACCGATTTTTTCAAATACATGGTTAAAAAATTCCACAGATGGTTTCTCGTAGCCAATGTGATCCGAGATAAACGAATCTTCCATAAGTTCCGCGATGCCGGATTTTTTCAGTTTCTTTTCCTGTGCCACAAAGGTACCGTTGGTAACTACATACTGTAAATAGTTCCCCTGTAGTTTTTTCACCAGTTCATAGCCATTGTCACGAAAACAGATGGTATCTCCCAATGCAATCTGATAGGCCGCATTAAAATCTTTTTCACAATGGGTGTCTATGCCCTCCAGCAGAAAAAAGTCCCGGAAACGATTTACCAGAATCTCCGCTTTTGACATTTCTCCACGCTCCAGCTTCTCCCAATAGCTTCGATTGATCTTTGAGTAACGCCCCAGCATTTCATCAGTGCATTCTCCAAGTCCAAACTTGGAAAAGCATGCACGGATAGCTGCCTTCTCAGCTGCCAGAAAATCCAGCAAGGTTCCATCTATATCCCATAAAATTACTTTGATCACGTTCTTTTACCCCTAAGTATATAATATCTTTTCTTCGGGTTTTGGCTCTTTGCCGCCTTCCAAAAGCTCTGTTTTTTATTATAACAAAGAAACGCCCAATTGTACAATCGAGCGTTCCATAAATTATTTAAATATACAGCAGACTGTTCAGAGCCCACCTCCAAAATGCTTCTCACTGAACAGTTACTCAAATTTCTCTTTTACAAGCTTTACTACCATTCCGGATAACAGGAACAGGGCAATTAAGTTCGGAATCGCCATCAGACCGTTGAAGGTATCGGCAATGCTCCATAATAAGCCAAGATCCATGGTAGCACCTACCAGAGCCATCAGGGAATAAACTACCATGAAAGGTTTGATGAATTTAGCGGAAAGTAAGTATTCCACGCATCTTGCACCATAAAGGCCCCAGCCAAGGATTGTGGAGAATGCGAAACAAACCATGGCAACTGCCGTAAAAATAGACACCCAGTTTCCATAGGTAGCTGTGAAGCCGCTGATGGTAAGAGCTGCACCGGCATCCACACCATAGTTGATGGTCACACCGCTGCACAGAATCGTCAGGGCTGTCAGAGTACAGATGAGGATCGTATCTGTAAATACCTCAAAGATTCCAAAAACACCCTGCTCTACCGCATCTTTCGTATCAGAAGATGCATGGGCGATAGAACCGGTACCAAGACCTGCCTCGTTGGAGAAAATTCCTCGCGAAATACCTTTTCGCATACTGATGAATAAGGTTCCTACAATACCACCGGTGACTGCCGATGGATGAAATGCTCCGGAAAAGATGGAGGCAAACACATCCGGTACTACCTTTGCATTGATTATCACTACGCCAAAGGCTAAGATCACATAAAGCACTGCCATGAAAGGCACCAGCTTTTCTGTAACACGTCCGATACGTTTCACACCGCCAAGGAGTACCATGGCTACCACAACTGTGATAATGATACCGATGATCAGGCTCACTGTTTTTACAGATCCCTCATCTACAATATGATAGTTTAATAAGGCAGAGTTTACCGCCGTTGTGATCGTATTCACCTGGGTCGCATTTCCTGTTCCAAATACAGTGAGTGCCCCAAACAGTGCATAAAATGCTGCAAGGAAATGCCATTTTTTCGGTAAACCATTTTTTATGTAATACATAGGACCGCCAATGTAATCCCCGTGTTCATTTCTTTCCCGGAAATGAACTGCCAAGGTTACCTCGGCAAATTTCGTACACATACCCAACAGTGCGGAAATCCACATCCAAAAAACCGCTCCCGGTCCGCCGATGGCAATGGCTCCTGCCACACCTGCAATATTTCCTGTACCAACGGTTGCAGCCAATGCTGTACATACTGCCTGAAACGGAGTAATGGATCCCTTTCCTGCTTCACTTTTTTTGAAAATTTTACCCAAAGTCGCCTTCATGGCATATGGGAATTTACGGAACTGGATAAAACCGGTCCGTACCGATAAATACAGCCCCACACCAATGATACACACCATGGCCGGAACACCCCATACCAGACCATTCACTGCATCATTGACAGCTTTAATGATTTCTAACATTTTTCAACCTCTCCTAAAAATATAAATATGCGGTTGCTGTTCACTCCATTCCAGAAGCTTCCAAACAGCAACAATATGGAACAATTATACACGAAAACTCTGGAAAATCCTAGGAAAATTTTGTTTTGCATAATAAAATAGCCCTGTTAAATCCGCAAGAATCCATCCTATGGGAATGGCCCACCAGATGGCATTGACTCCCAGGGGTGTATTAGGCGCTAACAGGTAGGAAAGCAGCACCCTTGTACCTAAGGAAATAATCGTCAGCACGAGAGACATTTCTGCCCGTTGGATTCCTCTGTAATACCCGTAAAGAAGAAACAGGATCCCGATACCGAAATAAAAGCTTCCCTCGATTCTTAAATACTTCACACCTTCTAAAATGATCGAGGTTTCTTTTGCATGGACAAACAGCTTCATAAGCTGTGGTGAACATATCCAGATCAGGGCAGATACTGCTATGCAAAATAATGCGGACACTCCTATGGCAATTTTCGTTCCCTTATGAATCCGTTCCTCTTTCTGTGCCCCAAAATTCTGGGAAATGAACAGCGAATAGGCGTTGCCAAACTCCTGTGCAGGCATGTAGGCAAGGGTATCGATCTTCACTGCAGCAGCAAAGGCTGCCATAATGGTCGTCCTAAAGCTGTTGACCAGACCCTGGATCATCAAAATTCCCAGGTTCATCACCGATTGCTGGAGGCCCGTCAGCACATCATTTTTTATGATGGAACCGAGACGTTTCCATTCCGGTCTTTCATGCAGTCTGAGAAGCTCTATATTTTTTAACAACACATACCCGGCAATCCCAACTCCAGCAAAGCATTGGGAGATCACAGTGGCAGCCGCAGCACCCGAAACACCCCACCGAAGCGCGATGACAAAATAAAGATCCAACACAATGTTCATCAGCGAAGAGATGGCAAGAAAATACAGCGGAACAACCGAATTTCCGATAGAACGCAAAAGGTAGGCAAAAAAGTTATAAAGAAAGGTAAAGCCAATTCCGATAAAAATGATCTTCACGTAGCTTCGCATCAGACCGTAAATCTCCTCCGGCACAGAGAGTAAATATAAGATCACATCTGTACCCGGCAAGACAACCAGATAGATCAATACCGTCACCACACCGATAAAACAAAAAGACAGACAGATTTCCTGCTTCATCTCCTCTGTTTTTCCCGCACCGAAGGACTTGGAAAACAGGGCGCCGCTGCCCATACACAATCCGATGATAAGGGACGTTAAAAATGTCATCAGGGTATAGGCAGAGCCTACTGCCGCCAAAGCCTCAGGGCTTACAAACCTTCCCACGATCATGGTATCTGCAATATTATAAATCTGTTGTAACAGGTTGCCTGCCATCATGGGAAGTGCAAACAACATCAGATTTTTCAGGATCGAACCTTCGGTTAAATTTCTATTCATCGTTTAATGTCTCCATCAGCTACCGTAATCTTTCATTCTTCCACGCATTTTCCTCTCATTCTATCACGAAATACAGAAATGTGCAGTAACGTTATTTAAGAATTTTTACCTTACACTTCATTTCAAAAATGTTGATTATTCTCTATACCGGTGGTATATTTGAGTTGTCTAAGAAATTCAATTATTTCTTTTATGGCAGTTCGCCGACGTATCCAAAATCCATTACAAAAAATTTCAGAATTGATAAATCTATTGCTCCAACTTTATCTGTTACTGACGAAAAATTTATGCTAATATGGAGGAAAGAATAGTGAAAAATACAACTGAATATCAAAATATCCATGGAAACCGTACCTACAAGGCATCTCTTTTCCACATGATTTTTAAAGAGAAGAAAGAACTGCTCAGTTTATACAATGCAGTAAATGGGACATCCTATGATAATCCCGATGAGCTCGAAATCAACACATTGGAAAATGCATTGTACATGAATGTAAAAAATGACGTTTCCTGCATCATTGATTGCACCATGAATTTGTATGAACATCAAAGTACCTATAATCCGAACATGCCGCTCCGGGGATTTTTCTATTTTTCAAAGC
>CALZFY010000099.1:0-6977 GCA_945786935.1 uncultured Lachnoclostridium sp. | reverse complement strand
CAACTGCATGACAATCTAATATAGCATGTTTCGCAACAGGCATTTTTACTTCACCAAAAGCCCACATCCGGGTCATAGTCAATGCAGTTCTGGGACGTTTCTCTAAAGGATATTTTGTTTCAAGCAATATCACAGATTCTTCAGCTAGTTCCAAAGCCCACAAGACAACAGCCCTTCTTGGCATATCACTAATTAACAGATTCAGCGACATAATCACGTCGTCATCCTTTGAGAAGAGAATTTTTCTTCGTGCTTTCATCCTTTTTTCGAGAATTTCTTTCCAACCCATCTACTAATTCTTACCTTTCCGGATATTCTAACCAGCCCTATAAACTTCGATTTCTCAATTCTATTGCTAAAGAAAGCATTTTAGGAAATCTACTTTCTCAGAATTTTCTCCATTTCCTTGCCCTTGGCAAGTTCATCCACCAGCTTATCGAGATACCGTATTTCACGCATCAGCGGATCCTCAACATTTTCTACCCGGACTCCACATACCACGCCCTTAATTTTCTCGCGGTTTGGATTCATAGACGGAGCCTGACGGAAGAAATCGCCGTAGGTAATCCCGCTCTCCAAGATCTCATCGAGCTGCTGTGCAGTGTATCCGGTAAGCCAGGTGATAATTTCTTCAACTTCTGCCTTGCTGCGTCCTTTCCGTTCTGCCTTTGCTACCAACAGTCCATATACTTTGGCAAAAGGCATAGCAAATACTTTTTCGTTCTCCATGTTTACTTAACTCCATTACTTATGATTTTATTCGCTATCTGGTGCCTGACCATCGTGTGCCAGCCACTTACAATCTGTTATTTCCATATTGGTAAAGGTAGCCTTGAATGAAGAATCTTCAGGACTGCATGCATAGATTCCGAACTGTATTTCTTCCGTAGCTTTATACATATGACAGATTCTCATCTGCTTATACTTAATTCCGTCCTCAGAACACTCGATGCAGTAATCATCCTCACGCCTGCTGAACCTGTACCACATAGATTTTATTCCTGCATCAATTTCTGTTGTTGCCCAATCAGAATATCCGTTATTCGTTGCTACACTTCCAAGATGCTGAAACTCCTCGTTTTCATATTCGATAGAACCTTTCAGCCAGTTCTCGCTATCAAGGTACATAACCACACCACACTGGTCAAAACGCACTTTACTCTCAAATTCTGTCTTCACTACAAAAGAAAAGAACTTTTCTGATGTTTTCATCTGTAGAACAGGCGCATTGTCATTTCTGAAATGATAATATGTTCTCTGCCACAAATCAGTATGTGGATTTGTAATGATCTCTATCTTTTCTTCTGAAATAAAAAAATCTTTAGGCTCTCTTGTCCAGTTCCATTGTTCTTTATTTATTTTCATTTTAAATTATTCCTTTCTCTTTTTTGTTTTCTTAAATGCTTTTATATACTGGTTTTTCCCACTTCGATATTCCATATTTTTATCCTTTCCGTTTTTTACTATAGAAGTGCTGCCAGTGAAAGTATCAACATATGAACTGGATAAAAGGCGTAAAATCCGGTTCGGATAATTTTGTTATGTGGTCCCTGTTTACCATTGTACAGCCAGATGGGGACGAGTGCCAGACATGCCATGGACTGTTGTACAATAAATATTTCGTGCTCAAAGATTTGCACCGGAACAGACAGACCTCCGATTAACTCTGCGTTAATCCAGAACAACCCAACAAATTGTCCCAGAAGACACCACCATTTTCTTCCACGAAAAAGATAAAAAAGCAGTACCATCCATATTCCAAATCCAAAATAATCTACCATAGCAACGAAACCCAGCAAAAAACCTGCTACTGCTGAAAGCAAAAAGACGATAAAAGTCAGCAGAGGCTTTCCTTTATGGCGTGCTTTTTCAATGACGGCAATACAAAAAAGTCCCAGCAGGAATGTCCACAGTACATTTTGGTGAAAGGGATAAAACAGCCCCCCTCCGCACATCAGGTTGAATGGTAACTCAGAGAGAATTGCCCAAAAGAGCAGCCGTCCCAAATACTTTTTCAAATTATGGGTGTGGAAATAGCCCTCCACCAGCATAAAGGCAAAGATAGGGTAAGCAAGCCTGCCCACCCAGTTAAGCCACCCATATTGGGAAAGGACAGTCGCCCAAAGATGGTCGCACAGCATAAAAAGCATGGCGATGATATGAAGTGTAAAGGAACTGATGCCTTGAAAAACTCCATTTTTTTGTTGAGATGTCCGTCTTTGGTGAAATATATGGACGAACTTCATGATATAGTTTTCCTCCTTGATTCGTTTTATCCTCTTTCGATGAAAAGGTGGCTGAGAGCAGATCCCCAGTCACCTTTGCTGTTTTTTACATTTTACTGAATGTCAAACTTAGGCGGAACATCGATTTCCTCGCCTACATATTTTCCATTCTTTTTTCTTTGTCTCACACATTCCGTTAGAAGATATTCAATCTGACCATTTACTGATCTGAAATCATCCTCTGCCCAAGCGGCTATATCAGCATACAATTTTTCAGATAGTCGTAATGGGATTTGCTTTTTTTCAGCCATATTTAATACAAGCTTCCGGAATTAACAACCGGCTGTGCATCGTGATTGCCGCATAATACCACGAGCAAATTAGAAACCATCGCTGCTTTTCGCTCTTCATCCAGCTCTACCAGCTGCTTTTCATTTAATCTTTCCAATGCCATTTCCACCATTCCTACGGCTCCGTCCACGATCATCTTTCGCGCATCGATAATTGCGGATGCCTGCTGTCTTTGAAGCATAACAGATGCAATTTCAGGTGCATAGGCAAGGTATGTAATTCTTGCTTCCATGATCTCAAGACCTGCATCAGTAACCTTTGACTGGATTTCCTCTTTGATTCTCTGGGCTACGATCTCAGCGGAACCACGAAGACTTCCTTCGTCAGCATTTCCATCCCCGGTGGTATCCACTCCCTGTGCAACATCATATGGGTATACACGGACAATGTTTCGAAGTGCGGAATCACATTGCAGGGAAAGATATTCCTTGTAGTTATCTACGTTAAATACTGCCTTTGCGGTATCTGTCACTCTCCAGATAACTGCAATTCCAATCTCCACAGGATTTCCGAGACAGTCATTGATCTTTTGTCTTCCATTGTTCAAGGTCATGGCTTTTAAAGAAATTTTTTTGGAAACGGTTTCCATAGATGCACCTGTGCCGTTTACAGCTAATTTAAGCCCACTGCCGGCATTGGAAGCATCCCCACTCTGTGCAAGCTTTGTCGCAGCCGCCGGATTGACAGCTGTACAAAACGGATTTACGAAATAAAAGCCGGGTTCCCTGATACTTCCCTTGTAGTTTCCAAACAAAGTCAGAACCAATGCTTCCTGTGGTTTAATCACCTTAAGTCCCATAAATGGAATCCATCCAAGACATGAGATTATGATTCCAAGCACAAGCATTACAGTACCTGCTGCGGTAGAATCATGTTCCAGGGCTACAGCACCAAAAATAATAAATGCAATTCCTGCAAGAAGCTCAAGAATTGTAAGAAGTAATGCGATCATACCGTTCTTTTTTGTTGTATAAATCTTTTCTGTCATAGATTTATCCTCCTGATCTATTTGATATCATAATGATATCAAATTAGCATATTTTGTCAAGAGATTTTAGAATGAATTATTCAATCAATCCGAAATGACGCAATGCTTTCTCGATTCCATCCTCATCAATATGATCCGTCACATAATCGGCCTTCGCCTTGACAATATCGGAAGCATTACCCATGGCCACACCGATTTTTGCAAACTCCAGCATCTCCATATCGTTCTCCCCATCTCCGAAAGCAATAATCTCGTCACGGTTGATTCCATAGAGTTCCAACATTTTTTCAATACCCGCTGCCTTGCCGCCGGTTTTGGAAATGATATCTACTCCGCCCTCCTGCCAGCGTGTGATCCGGCTGTTTGGTACATTTTTTGCAAATGCAGCTTCCTCGTCTCTTGTAAGATAGGCAATGACCTGATAAATCTCTCCTCCTTGGTACTCACCAATCTTAGCAGGTACAGAGGACACTGCAGCCTGGGTTTTCACGACAGCTTCATTGACAAAGTTTATAAACATTCTGTCTTTTTGGATGATAGTCATGGGTGTTTCTTTCGTCTCAAATATTTTCAGCAGAGATTTAACATCTTCCCCGTCAATGGGACATCCAAATAAGAGATTTTTATTTTTATCTGCACAGAATTGCCCATTTAAGAGAACATACCCATCAAAGGCAATATCCGAAACCGGAAACCTCTCTAACTCCAGATAATGTCTCCCGGTAGCGGCAAAAATCAGGATTCCTTTTTCCTGTAACTCCCTTAATGCCCTTTTTGTACTATCACTTGTCTCATGTTTCGTATGGGAGAATAAAGTCCCATCTACATCAAAAAATGCTGCTTTTATCATGGTAGTCTCCTTCCTGATTATTTATCTTATCATAAATTCAAAAACTCATACAATAATTCCATAAGCGGATATCTAACAAACACGATCACAAGTCCAATCACAAGAATCATGAAAAATAATTTCATTTGATCCTTATCTTCTCTCTCGTAGTTATGATTCTTTCCCAGAATTATCTTCGAAATCCCATAACCGGCAAGTGCACCTATCGTATTCATGATCAGATCATCTACATCTGTCGCACGGAAGGTAAATAACTGCATGATTTCAATTGACAGGGACATCAAAAAACCTGCCAAAACAGTTATCTGTACTTTCCGAAAATGTTTGAAATAGATTGGCAGGAAACTGCCAAATGGAACGAACAGCACAATATTTAGAATCATTCCCAAAATATTACTCATGGAGAAATCGTTGAAGGGAATCCAATTGATCGTAGGATCCCAAACCAGATAGTTATAAGCTGGCATGCCGATGATGATGAGCATGGCATTCATGTATAAGACAAATAGTATTATCCATCCCCATTTTCTGGAAAATCTCTTTCTATCAATCCATGACATCATAAGCATGACAAGCGGAAGTGAAACAATTGCACCTCCAAACCAGTCCAGCAATATAAGTAATAATGTTTCCATCTTCTGTCCCCTCTTCTTTTGATATTTGATTACTTCGGCGTTATCGGAACAAAGTGTACAGTAATAGTTCATTTCCTTCCAGATATATTCATTTTATCACTGCAAGGAAACGACTGGAAAGATGCTTCGATAAATCTTTAGAAATATTTAGAAATTATTAAGATTATGGTTGTTTACAAAAGTAAACAGCTGTGCTACCATATGTTTACACTTGTAAACAAGGATGGTGACTTTATGGAAAAGAATGATTATAACTTAACCAATTCGGAATGGTATGTAATGGAATGTCTTTGGGAAGCATCCCCAAGAAGCGGCCGTGAAACGATTGAAGCTATGAAGAAATCCATGGGCTGGAACCGCAGCACGACACTTACGATGTTAAAAAGATTAGAGGATAAGGGAGCAATCTACAGTAAGACTGTAGACGAACTTAAAATGTTTTATCCTGCAATCAGCAGGGAGCAGGCAGCAATTCAGGAAACTGACAGCTTTCTTGGCAAAGTCTATCAGGGAAGCCTAAGTTTGATGCTCAGCACTTTTACTCGGAAGCAGAATTTAACAAAGCAGGAAATTGACGAGTTATATCAAATACTAAACAAACTGGATGAAAAAACGAATGAGTAATTGGATTTTATCATCAAGTGTACTTATTTTGATCATGATGCTCCTGCGGTTTATTTTGCGTGGAAAAATCAGCCTGAGGCTGCAATATGCCCTTTGGATACTGGTAGCAATCCGTCTGTTGATTCCTGTCAATTTTGGAAATACATTTTTGAGTCTGGAAAATTACACCCAACCTATGAGATCACAACCCATAGAAGTTCAAAATGAATCAGAAGCTGTAAAGACACCCTCTGTCATAGATGAATCTGAAAAAATAAAGGTTTATGAAGCGGTACATCCCCAAAAGAATGACCAGGAAGCTGCTGTCCCTAAGCCGGACGAAAGGTTTTTCAGTAATAACATATTTGATTCCGCGACTGTAAAAATACTTCAAACCATATGGATTTTAGGAATTCTTGTCGTAGGCTTTGCTTTTGCTGCTTCTAATCTTGTATTTTCCTTTAGGATTCGCAAGACCCGTAAAAAGCTCTGTGTAACCTATACGGCGATTCCGGTTTATGTTTCGGACTCCATAGATACCCCTTGTTTATTTCACTTATTCCATCCAACGATTTATCTTACTCAAGGTTTAAAGGATGATGAAAAACTGCTCTTTCATGCAGTCTCTATAATGGTCTCATAATTTAAGACACTTTTTCGGACAGATTTTAATGAATCTGATATACTTAAACCAGTATGAGAGAAAGGATTCATTATCATGTCCAGACAAAGAAGAAATTTTAGTGCAAAATTTAAATCAGACCTTGTAATCGAGCTGCTAAAAGGCGAGAAAGATCTCAATACTCTTGCAGCTGAAAATAACATCCAACCCAATCTGCTCCGCAACTGGAAAAAGGAGTTCCTAAGCAATGCGGCTGTTGTGTTCGACGACAAGCGTGAGGAAAATCTCAAAGAAAAACTTGCCGAAGAACGAAAAGAGAAAGCGGAGTATGCCAAAAAGGTTGGTCAGTTAACGATGCAGTTTGACTGGCTCAAAAAAAAATCTGAAGAAATTTGCGGACCTGACTACGAGAGTAAGTTTAGTCCAAAACCTTTTGACGACTAAGGAAATTCCGGTTTCCGTTGGAGCTAGATTGCTTGACATCAACCGCACAAGCATTTATTACAAGGGTGCTCCTGTATCAGAAGAAGAACTGGCCTGCAAGGAGATCATTGATCATCTCCATACAGATAATCCCACTTGGGGCGCAAGACAAATGTCTGCACAGTTAAAAGCCGTGGTTATCAGGTTGGGCGCCGTAAGGCAAGGCGCTACATGAATGAGATGGATATTTACCCGATCTATCCAAAGATGAATCTTTCCA
>CALZFY010000098.1:0-7109 GCA_945786935.1 uncultured Lachnoclostridium sp. | reverse complement strand
CTGTTCTGAAAGCGACCGGAGGTTTTCTTCCACGATATCCTGTGCAGTATTTGCGGCCGTTTCCGTGATCTCCAGATTGATCTGCTCCGGCCTCAGGTTGTATTTTTTCAGATAATACAGCACCTTATCCGTCAGATCTGTCTGCACGCACTGCTTCATGGACAAATTCAGTTCTATGTATTCGATAGGAAGTCCCTCCTTGGAACATTCCGCAATAAAACTACAGACACTGTCCAGAACATACTCCCCAATCTGGAGAATGGTTCCATTTTTTTCCGCTGCAGTAATCAACAATTCCGGTGAAATAAATCCATATTTGTCATCGAACAGGCGAATCAGGGCTTCCGCAGATATAAATTGTTTCTTGGCAACAGAATAAATCGGCTGGTAATACATTTGAAATCGTTTTTCTTCGATTGCTTTGATCAGAATTCCATCAATCTCATTTCTCAGATGGAACCCAACTTTCTGCCTGTCATTTTCATCCTCCAGGAAAGTCATCGTCCCATCTGCGGGAAGATAGGAAGAAAAGCTGTTCACCCACGACATCATTTTCTCGTATTCTTCAAAATCCTGGGGACATCGAAAAACGCAAAGACATGGATCTATTTCCAACTCCAGTTTTCCCATCTGAAAATCACCATAAATGGAGTCAGAAAAGCACTTGGCAGCATTCCGGTAATACTGCGGATCCTCCACTTCTGATACTGCTGCAAATAGGCCATTTTCCAGATAATAAAGATCAGCCATATGATGTTTGCGGTAGAAAGAAGTTTGCATTTTATTTGAAATCTGGTTCATGAGATGATTGAAGGTATCATTGCCCAGTATAGCAAGTAAGGACTGATAATTCACAATTCTTGCAACGAGCACCCGCACCGGTTTTTGTAGATAAAGTGCTTTCTTCATATCCGATGAATAAGCCACATGACTTCGGATTCCTATGATTGGATTGATCAATTCCTCCGGTCGCTGCACAATGTTGGAAATCAAAAAAAGCGAAATCGTGTTCAGGAACATCTCCACTAGGTACTCCGGAATGATGGCCTGAATCATGATCGCAATCAAATTCCATGGATAAAAGCAGAGCAATGCAAGAAACTTATCTACGGCAAGGACTTTCCTGTAATTGATCAAGAATGCGATTCCGATTACAAAATATAAAAATGCACAGACATGGAGTCCGTAAAACATAGTGCCTCTGATATAAATCAGATTCTGATCAAAATAGAACACATTGTGATAAAACAGATTTGAAAACAACAGCAGACAGACCATGGTATACGGAGCTGCAAACAAGATCTGCATCCATCTGCTTTTTTTCAGAACATGCCAGGTATCCGTAACCGCGCAAAGATACAGCTGAAACAGCGGCGGTGTCAGGTTACGACTTAAAAAATACCCATAGTACAGGAAATATCGAAATGTGGAATCTGAACTTTCTGCCAAAAACCAGATGTTATACGCTTCGGACCACAAGTCAAAAATCGTGGTTACCAATACATTGATATATAATACCATCAGGAGTTTATTGGTCCTGTTCCCCTTGATTTGACGGAAAAACAAGCTTGCAATCATCACCACCATAATGAGGATTGCTGATAAATCAAAATATAAAATCTTCATATATTCTCCGACTCCTTTAAATTCTCTATTATCACTTTGCACAGAGAATTATAAATACCGCAATCCTGTTTTTCAATCAAGTTGGTACCAAACGACAAAATTATGGTGTGAATCGACATTCCTATCTATTCATCCAGGTCATCCTTTTTCAGTTGTTTACCCAGATAGAGCATCAATGCATTTTGTGCATCACGGCTGTTTTGGACCAATGTGATTTCCGAGATATCGAAAAGAATACACCCACAGTGACACTTGAATGTTGGAAAGCAAATGATTTTCAAATGGGTGTCGATTTCCGGACTATAGTCGATGATTTCCAGCACTTCGTGATAAAGTGTTGCCCGCTCATACGCACGCAGCCATCTGGAATCCATGTTACTAAACAGACTTCCAAAAGAGCTTCCCACCAGCCGCTCCAGAGGCTGTTTTTCAAGCTTTGCAAGTGCGGGATTGGCATATCGGAAAATCCAGTCCACTGCATGTTTTTCATCATTAAATACCATTTCAATATCTGTGAATGCAAAAGGCAGTGAATCAAACCCGCTATAATGTCTGCGGTAGTCTGCTGCTGTGGCAGGGGTATCGGAGCTTTCAAAGCTTCTAATGACAGACTCCTGCTTGGAAAGAAACTGAACAATAATCTGTTTTTTCTTCCTCAGCGTATAGCTTAGAGATTCTCCATTGCTCAGATTGATCTTATCGGTAATATCATGTATCGCCATCACCGACACGAGACATCCACGATGAATCTTAATAAATCCATCGCCCAGCTTATCTTCCAGTTCTGTCAGTGTCATTCTCGTCTCGTAAATTTTACCGCCGGTCACATGGAGCTCCGCGACCTTCTTGTCCATAAGCACATAAAGTATCGTACTGCTGTCAAGGACAAGCTTATTTCCATTTGAAATGATTGAAAGATATTTTGATTCCAGCAAGCTTTAGCCCTCCCATTCATATTGTGAATTATAGCAAAATACAGAAACATGGACAAGTGGGCTATTGTAGGCTTTCCCTTGCAGAATTCGTTAATCAGAACCGTTTTTCCCACACGTCGTCTTCCATATATTACAATACACTCAAACCTTCCTTTATCATATCGCCGGTTCATGGCCTGAAGTTCTTCTTCTCGACAATAAAACATATCATTCTCTCTTTTTGCAAAAATCAGACTTACGAGTTGGTTTATTATGAGTCTATGATATTTTGTTCAATAAAAAAGACACCATCACATCAATAAAGTATGAATATGATGGTGTCTTATTTTTAACCTTACAAAAGTTTCAATATTTCTGCTTCTGTCATATTCAGGCGTTTTGCTGCTTCCTGCTCCGTAATAAAGCCATCACGGACCATTTCAAGAAATGCATTTTGCTTTCCTCTCGCCTCTCCACGAGCTTCACCTCGTTTCTCCCCATTTTTTTCTGCCACTTCTTCTCTTTCCTTTATCTCATCTTCCATGAGTTCATACAATGCCTGACACATTCCTCTCGCCTCCTTAAATACTTCTTTGTTTGCCTGAACAATGATATCCATTAACGACTGATGTAAATTATCATCCTTGTAATTTTTATATTCTCTTAGCAAGTTTTCCGCTTCTTCTACTTTCTTTAAATCATTTGTCAGATGATGGAGCCAGAAATTCATCTCCTTCGGCAATTGCGATGTTATAATAAATTGTATCGGAAACCGTTCTCCATATACATAATAAATTCCTCTTCCCTGCTTACAAACTTCAAGATGCTGTTCTTTTTCCAAGTGTTTGATAACTTTCCTTGGGTAACACTTTGTGACAAATGAAATCGTAATCTCATCTACCTTGATATCATTTACGGTACTTGTATCTGATTTGTAGAAACATGCATATCCATAAACCTTATAGAAATCATCAATGCTCAGATAATCTTCGGGAGATTTGTACTCAATAATGTTGTATTTTCTAAATATTCTCCCAATATTTTTTCTGATAGACACCCCAAGGTCTTTTTTGATGATCAACACATCGATTTCTTTAGGTTTCGTTCCTAACTGATGCTCATTTTCAAAACTTAAGTGATGAGCTTCTTCTGCAAGTTCGATCTGGATCCCCGCATAAAATGCCGGATGCCATTGAAGTGTAGTCTTTTCCTTTGACTCTTCGTTCATCGTGAACCTCCTTATAAAATTTTTGGAAGTTCACATTTGCAGTAGCTTCGAGAACTTCCGCTAAACTATGGGATTAAGCATGAATTTCTCAAAGACACAGATATTACTCTGCAAATAGAATGAATTGAATTCCCCACTTTTGATATAATGGGTTTAAGAAACTTTGCTTACTGACATATTAACATAATAATAAGGATATCTCAATCTTTTTATAGGGACAAGTTGTGAGGTGTGAGGACCGGGACAGAGACCATCACCTGTCCCTCAAATTATATCTGAAATCAATACCAAAATCTAAAATATGCTATTTAAACAGAGCATAAACAGTATATAAATCGCAATATGATACAAAGGGGAACAATATGAAGGAATCTGTATTGGCAAATGCTGTAAATGATGGAACGGTACAATTTCCGTCAAAAATGGAGAATGGTAAAAATTATAGTGTTTTTGTTGTGATTGCTCGGGATAGTGGTAATTTTCCTAAAGACTACACAGGGAAATGGGGCATAACCCCTGAAAATGGAACATTATTTTGCGAAGCAGATCAATCCGTTGTCGAAGGACAAGGGGGACGGTTCTCTGTCTTTATTCGTAAAATTGGAATCAACGAATTAAGATTTCCAGAAATAAATATAGAAATATTGATATGGTGAATGACAATAGAAATATAGAATTGTAGCACTGATGGTTCATTTTGGAAAGCCACCGTACCTGATACAAAAACAAAAAGCAAGAAAACTAGGACAGAGAAGTGTCCCCTGTCCTCAGAAATTCCGTTGTAGTCATTCAATAAATCTGCATTGGATCTGATTGTCGGCAAAAAACACTTCCCATGGATATTGAAATTATAACCAAATTGGGTAATTTCAGCAAGCTGTGTTTGAGAAATGTTTAGCAACTGTAATTCTTTGTCCTTTGTCCAATTTTATCAATGACTAACAAATTATATTGTTCATCAAACAATATAAACATATTATTTATTAAGGATCCATTCTGTAGAATTACTTATTTTATCAATTTTTTGAATGGTAAATACATTATTTCCTGCATTTAGCCCCACAATGACTCCTGTAACCTCCCTAGTTGCTCGTAACGTATATGTTTTATTTTTTGCGTCCCAAGTGTAAAGTAACTGAGTAAAAGTTGCCGTTTCTTTTGAAACAGGAGGTGAATCCGTCTGCGAAACACTAATCAGTCGATCACTAGAATTGTAACTAATGCCAAGTTCTGAATATACACTCGCATACTCATCCTGAGGCTCACTTGCATTTTTACCCACACCGCGACTACTCATAGCCATCTTTGTAAAATCTGTAATTCCTTTCTCTTGTAGATAGTTTGTTAAATTAGAATCGTTTTGTAAATACACACCCCCAACAATCGTACCTGAAGAAAATACATCTCTCAAAGCTTTATTAGGTATTTTAGAAATACTTGTAAAAGCAGTAACAGCATTACTGTTTTTCCCTAAACTGTAATGAATCGTAACTTTTCCATCCTTATACTCAACCCAAGCGCTTCCACCCGCTTGCGGCATATTGGGATTTCCTTCCACATTAGCTATAGAATCTATGCTCTCTTTAATAGTACTTGTATTCCAATCATCTTGTTTTTGCTTAAGGACTATTTTACCAATTCTTTCGCCATTGATATTCACATCTTCTCCAGTTAAAATTGCCTCAGCAATCACTTCTGCATACTGTGCACGAATATTTGCTATATCAGTTGCTTCTCTACTCTTTTCAAGCTGACCGGTAAAAATTGGAATTCCTATTGCCACAAGAACAGATACTATCGCAACGACTATTAGAAGTTCAGCCAAAGTAAAACCTTTTATCTCTCTTTTTTCACTCATTTTGCTCAACAAAAATTTTCATATTAGCCTTTATGATGTTGCTAATTCATTTTTCCTTTCTGAATCAGAATACCACATACAAGATAAAACCACAACTTCAAATCATACTTGGGTTTCGGCAATTCCATCTACAAAAGAATAGATCTAATAAGTCCAGTTTCTAAAATACATGAGCAAGAGAGACTATTCTCTATCCTTACCATTGTCACTCCAGCATTTCTACAATTCTCTTGATTTCCTCTTTATCCGAATGTGCATACACATTCATCGTTGTATTGATATCATTGTGCCCCAAAAGTTCCTGAACATCTTTTGGTCGTGCACCGGCCCGCAAAAGATTGCAGGTATAGGTGTGCCGCAACATATGAAAATGAAAATGTTCCATGCCGGGCAACTGTTCCTTTAGACGGGAACAGACACTGCTAACTGTCCGCCTGCTTTCATACGCCCCATCCGGACGCAGACAGACCATATTGATTTTTTGAAAGGAATCCGGCAACTGTTCCGTTTCGGTTCTTGTATATAGTGGAAAATGCAACTGCTGATTCACTGCTACCTGCTCATAATAATTGGACTTATAAGCTTTCCCCAGTCTCTGCCTTTGTTCCTCCTGCTCCTCTTTCGCTTTCACAAGAATTTCCTTCAATGCATTGCCAAAATACACATATCTCACTTTATTCCGCTTCGTAGTGGAGAACTCCAGTCGATTATTTTCCAGGCGATTCATCATGACTGACCTTCGAATGACCATATACTGTTCCTGCAAATTGACGTCCTCCCATAACAATGCACACACCTCTCCCAGCCTGAGCCCTGTATAATATGCAATTTCAATGGGCAGCAACGCCGGATTGTTTCTTTCCTCCAAAAATTTCACAATCGAATGAAACTGACTATCCGTGAGAGCCTTTTGTTCCTGTTCCGGCATCTTATTTGAATAAAAAATCTCCGACTCCCCTTTCCCTCTTGGCAGTATCACCTGCTGCATTGGATTTTCCTGTATCATTTTACATGGATAAACTGCATAGCGAAACGCTCCCTGAAGAACTGCAGAAAATGCCAGAATATGGGAATGACTGTAGCCTGAAACAAACGTACCGTCCAGACGAACATATCCGGTAACCAGACTGTCAAAGACAATCTGCAAGTCATGGGTATCAATTGTCTCAATGGGCATCTTGGAGATAGGCATGCATTTTATGGTTTTAATTACAGAACTATAATTGTTCATCGTACCAAGAGAAAAAGTTGCTTCTTTTAATATGTGGGAATGCCATTGTTCTAATAATTCTTCTAAAAGAATGGACTGTCCCGGCGACTGCTCTTCTCCAATGGATATTGAGGGGATGAAAAATATGCTTTTTAACTTTTGTAATAACATGTAAAATCCTCCTTGTGTATGATAGGATATTTTACATGGTTTGGGGGTGAAGGGGTGAAAATCCCGATTTTCACAAGCCAGTTGGAGAAATCAAGAGAGGCT
>CALZFY010000097.1:0-7494 GCA_945786935.1 uncultured Lachnoclostridium sp. | reverse complement strand
TAATTCTTATCAAAAAAGTTCAGTTTCCATAGACACAGAATTTTTTACGCCCTCTTGCCGAGTTATACAGACGATTTGAGTGATGCTGAAACATACGCATTGTACGAAAATATATTAAACAGTAACTTCTTATCTGCAATGGCTTCAACTTTTTATCGCATACAAGGGAAATATCCTAATGCTAAAATCTATGTAATGGATTGCTATAACTATCAAAGAAATAACAAATACAATCCTACAAGGACCGGCAACACAAATGCATCCAACTCGGTAATGAAAATGTCTATCGCTTTACATGACGTAGCGGATGCCTTTGGGGTTACTGTTATTCCAATTAGCAAATGTGGAATAAATGCGGTAAACAGTCCACAGTATACAGTCGAAACAGATAAGGAAGGTGTTTGTTTACATCCTAATGATGACGGGCACACTCTTATTTTCAGACAGGTGTATAAAGCACTATACGATGACTATCAAACTGTATACTAGTTAGATAAAGCAGACTTTAGTTCACTAATTAAAACAGAATATTTTAAGAGCCTAAGCGCCGATCAGAGATGGTCGGTGCTTTTTTTGTAGAAAGGGATGATAGTTATGGAAATCAGAGCGGAACCGTAATCAGATTCTATACAATAGAAAGTTGCGCCGGCGCAATGCCGGGGAAAGGTGGAACATGAAAGAATTATTAATTCAGTCGTACACAATTGCCCTTCCTGTTGTACTCGGATACATCGTATGGCTTCTGAAAAACCAGAAAAAAGACCGGGACGCAAACAGTAAGGGCACAATGCTTCTTCTCCGTGTGCAGCTGATAGAATACCATGATCGGTACATGGCGCAGGGAGATATACCTTCCTATGCATATCAGAATTTTGTCGAAATGTATGAGGCATATCACAGCTTGGGAGGTAATGGAATGATAACAAAGATGTATGAAGAGATTCAGGAACTTCACCTGAAAAAGAAAGGGGATTAACTATGAACATGGAATTATTAATGCAGTATGTAACTTATGCACTTATGATGATCGGAGTGCTTGCCTTTGCGGTAAGCATGATCGTGCAGGTAATAAAGGAAATGCCGTACTTGGTGAAACTTCCGACCAATGCAGTTGCTCTGGCGGTGTCATTGATTCTTTGCCCGCTGGCCGTAATTATCGCCTGCCAGTATTTTGATATTGTTATTGTCTGGTATTATGTGTTCGCATCATTTTTGGCAGCATTCATAGTATATCTGGTTGCTACCGGCGGATGGGAACGTGTACATGATATGTGGAACCGAACAAAATATAACAAGGAATAGAGGGCGGGAAACCGTCCTCTAATAATTTGGAGGAAAAATGAGTAAAACAGTAAAAAATGAAGGACCAGACCTTTCCTATCACAACGGAACGGTCAATATAAAGCAGATCCGAGATGCCGGATACAAACGTATCGCGCTACGAGCTGGATACGGTAAGAACAATACAGACCAGAAATTCCCGGTAAATGCTCTGGCATGCTATAACCTGGGAGTTAGTACAATGCTCTATTGGTTTTCCTATGCCTTAAATGTATCTATGGCAGCGGAAGAAGGAAAGTATGCCGTAGAGCATGCAAAAAATTATTGGGAGAAATGCCCAATCGCATTCGACTTGGAATATGATTCCATAAACTATGCCAGAAAGAACGGAGTCAGCATCACACGTGCTGTTGCTACGGACTTTGCCATCGCATTCCTTCAGGAAGTTAAGAGCGCAGGATATATCCCGGTGATCTACACTAACAAGGACTATCTGGAAAACTATTTCGATATGAATAGAATTACAGAAGAGGTTGGAACAGTCTATGTGTGGTATGCACGGTATGTGTCCAATCTTTCTGCATCTGAAGAAGACACGGCAGATATCTGGCAGTATACATCATCCGGAAGTATCCCGGGAGTATCCGGAAAAGTGGATATGAATAAGTATATGACAGATTTTGACGATGTGAAAGTAGTGGACAAGCCAACATCCTGCAACCTGAACATCCTGGACTTCCAGAAGGCAGCCAATGCCGACGGATATCGCGACCAGGATGGAAAAGAACTGAAAGAAGATGGTATTGACGGACCGAAGACACAGTATGTCAGAAGACAAATCAACCTCAAGGCAAAGAGAGTCGGATTGATTTGGAAGGTTGGATCCGAAGGAGCTGTAGTAGCATGGCATCAGACACGTTGCAATGAAATCCTTGGGCATGAAAATAATGTGGATGGAAAATTCGGAAAAGACACCAGAACAGAAACAATGGAGCTGCAAAAGAAATTAGGATTAGTTGTGGATGGAATTTCGGGTTATGATACTATCCAGAGCCTGTTCTACAATTAGGAGGTAGACATGTCGGTAAAAATATATTCCAAGTGTAGTGATGGATATCAAAAGATTTCAGAAAACTTCAAGGTCAATGAGTTTGCATGCAAGGACGGATCTGATTTAATCAAGATCGACAGTACGGTAGTAGGCTACCTGCAGGCGGCCAGATATCGCTTTAAGGTTCCAATCTACATCAATAGTGCCTACAGAACACCTGCCTACAACAAGAAGATTGGCGGAGCATCAAATTCTTACCATATGCAGGGAAGAGCGGTAGACCACCACGCAAAAGGAAAGGTAGCATTACTGGAGCTGGCCAGATTTTATGAGAGTATCGGATGCCGTGGAATCATTGTATATCCGAACAGTGGTTTCATACACATTGACAACAGAACAACAAAATACTTTGCGGTAGATTATGGTAATGGAAAGATTGAAAAGAAGATATCTTTCAGAGCATAATAATACAGAGTGATTGTAAAAGTAAAAATACTTATGGAAAAATACGGAAAAACATTGTATTATAAATATGTCTTTTATCAAGCATATTGCATTGAGAAATGTCATTGTCGCTCCTCCCATCGACAGTGGCATTTTCTGTTTTGTTGTTTATAATTCCAAATAAATTAAAATAAGAATATAATAACTTGTATATTACTTGTTTATTATAATAGGAAGAAACTTGTACTTTCTATGTTTTATGTTTCCATCCAGGAAGCAGCAGACGCTGGTAAGTTCTAAGAAATTCAATATCTTTTAGATGGACTACAGGGCAGAATTTTTGATTCTGCCCTGTTTTGTTTTGGTAAATATGCATTTAAAAAGCATATGATATGGGTGAAAAAGTGTTGAATATTGACAGAATTGTGTTGGTAAAGTATACTGAACTGTATGTAAATGTAAAAGCAATACTGATGATAAGTGTCATATAGAAAGGCATTGCCATGGTTTATAGACGATTAGGAGAACTGCTGATCGCAGCAGGAACAATTACAAATGAGCAGCTGGAGTTGGGGCTTAACCTGCAAAAAGGCACCAAGGATCGTTTGGGTAAGGTGCTCATTGATAATGGAATCATTACAGAAAATCAGCTCATCGAAGCATTGCAGATGCAGCTGGGTATTGAGTTTATAGATTTAACAAAGATCAATATACCGACAGAGCTTGCAAGAGCCGTTCCCAAAAATCTTGCGAAACAATATCAGGTCGTACCGGTGAAATCCGTAAAAGACGAGCTTTACCTCGCCATGAGCGACCCGATGAACTTTTATGCCATTGAAGATGTAAGAAAAGCGGTCCGTAAGAAGATCATTCCTATGGTAGCTACCGCATCAGCAGTAGAGCATGCCATCCAGATCCTGTACGGAAATGAAGGTGCCGCCAAAGCCATCGAGGATATGAAGAGGGAAGCGGCAGCAACCGGTGATACACAGTCTGTACCGGATACCGCATTTGTGTCTAACCAGCTGGGCGAAGATGCCATTGACAGTGCACCAACCATCCGACTGGTGAACTCCATCATTGAGCGTGCCATTACAGAACGTGCCAGTGATATCCATATGGAGCCTCAGGAGTCCCAGCTTCGTGTCCGCATGCGTATTGACGGTATGATGAGAGAAATTCTGACAGTTCCGAAAAATCTGCAGGGTTCCGTGATTTCCCGTATTAAGATCATGAGTGGACTGGATATTTCCGAACGCCGTGTGCCTCAGGACGGTCGATTTAATGTCCGCATTAAAGATAAAGATATTGACCTTCGAGTTTCTACCCTTCCGACAGTCTATGGAGAAAAGGTAGTTACCCGACTTTTAGATAAATCCGGTGGACGCATCAGTAAAGATGCCATCGGTCTGACAGGAAAAGATTTAGAAAAATACGAAAAGATCATACATTGCCACAGCGGTGTAGTATTGATCGTAGGTCCTACCGGAAGTGGTAAATCCACGACGATGTATACCATGATCGACGAGCTCAATACACCGGATGTGAATCTTGTAACATTGGAAGATCCGGTGGAATATCACATGGATGGCGCCAATCAGGTACAGATCAATGATAAGACAGGTATGACCTTTGCCAGTGGTCTGCGTTCCATACTTCGTCAGGACCCGGATATCATTGCTGTAGGAGAAATCCGTGATGGTGAGACAGCAGATATCGCCATGCGTGCCGCAATCACAGGTCACGTGGTGCTTTCCACCATCCATACCAATGATGCGGTGGGAACCATTGAGCGACTTCAGGACATTGGAGTTGAACCTTATCTGATTTCCAGTGCATTAAAAGGTGTTATTTCCCAGCGTCTGGTTCGTAGAATCTGCCCTCAGTGTAAGCAGGCTTACACTCCATCCCCGGAAGAGTTGGATGATCTTGGCATGAAATATGAAGAAGGACTCAAGTTTTTTAGAGGAAAAGGATGTCCCAACTGCTTTAACACCGGTTATCGCGGTCGAATTGCTGTATTTGAAATTCTTCCAATTAACCGGAAGGTACGGGCATTGATCGCAGACAGACAGAGCCGTTCCATGATTGAAAAAGAACTTCAGTCAGAGGATTCGGGATTTGTATCCTTACATAAAAATGCAGTCCGTCTGGTACTGGAGGGAATCACTACCAGTGAAGAAGTGATGCGTGTAGTCAACGAAGAGGATTGAGAGGAATCGTAAGATGATGACAATAGAAGAAATGGTTGCCATGGCCAAAAGAGACGGAGCATCCGATATCCATATCATTTGCGGTGTACCACCGAAATATCGTAAGGATGGAAAACTGGAAAATATGACTGAGGAGCCTTTGAGTGCACAGGACTGTGTGGAATTATCCAAATGGCTGGCCGGAGATTCCTACAGCGAAGTGGAACGAGTAGGAGAGCTTGATATGGCTGGAACTTATGCCGAAAACCGCTGCCGTATTCATATCTTTAAACAGCAGGGAATACCCAGTGTGGCGCTTCGTCTGTTAAGAGAAGAAATTCCGAAGCTGGAAAACTTAGGCTTGCCGCCGGCAGTTTACGGACTTACCGAGCTTCACAAAGGAATTGTACTGGTTACCGGTGAGACAGGAAGTGGTAAATCTACCACATTGGCAGCACTGATGGACTCCATCAACCATACCCAGAAAGCCCATATCGTGACACTGGAAGATCCTGTAGAATATATTTACAAACCGGATCTTTGTGCTATCAATCAAAGAGAAGTTGGAAAAGACACGGCAAGCTTTTCCGCAGGCCTTCGTGCCAGCCTTCGTGAGGATCCCAATGTTATCCTCATTGGTGAAATGCGTGACCGTGATACCATAGAAACAGCTATTACCGCAGCAGAGACAGGACATCTGGTATTTGGTACCCTTCATACAGGAAGTGCGTCTGATTCCATTGACCGAATCGTACAGGTATTCCCGGAAGGCATGCAGACCCAGATCCGTCTCCAGCTTTCCATGTGTCTGGTGGCAGTTTTGACTCAGCAGCTGGTTCCCAAAAAGGGCGGCGGTCGTGTGCTGGCATGTGAACTCATGGTAGTGACTGATGCCATCAGAAATCTGATCCGGGCAGGAAATACACCCCAGATTGCCAATGCTGTGGCTACAAGCTCAGCCATTGGAGGACAGACCATGGATCAGGCATTGGTGAAGCTTGTAACGCAGGGAGTAATTTCCATGGATGTGGCAAAGCATTATGCCCATGATCCTGCAAATATCAAGAAAAGACTGTAGAAGATACAGATGAGGGGAGTGAAAGACTCTGGTTACTTATAAATATACCGCCATTTCCAAGGATGGCGCAAAGGTCAGCGGTATCGTGGAAGGCTTTAATGAGTTTGATGCCGTAGACCGAATCAAGCAAAACTGTAATATTGTACTGAAGCTTACCGAGGTAAAGGAAAATAAGCAGGGAATCCTGAACATGGAGATTGGTGGAAATAAGCTCAATGACAAAGCATTTACCGTGATGTGCAGCCAGTTTGCCATCATATTGAAAGCAGGAATTCCCATTGCCCGTACCACACAGCTCATTGCAGATAAAACAACGGACAAGCCCCTGAAAAAAATGTTAAAGCAGGTTTCAGATGACGTGGAATCAGGCCGAACATTGGCAGCCAGCTTTGCAGAACGGGGAGATAAGCTTCTTCCTCCTACCTTTGTGGAAACTGTCCGGGCAGGCGAAGAGTCAGGTAATGTTGACAAATCCTTCGATACCATGTATAAACATTATGACAGGCAGACAAAAATCCGGGGCAAGGTAAAAAGTGCCATGTCCTATCCGATTTTTGTCATTGTGATCGCTATCGTGGTCGTAATCGTTTTGATGGTTAAGGTAGTACCGACCTTTACCAGTATTTTTGAAAGCTATGGAGCAGAGCTTCCGCTGATGACACGGATGCTGATCGCTATATCCGGTTTCTTCCGGAAATATACCATCTATCTGGCAATCGTTGCCGCCGTTGGCGTCATAGCCTTTAAACTGTATGGCAATACCGAGGATGGAAGACTGAGACTGGCAAAGCTGGGATTAAAGCTTCCCGTACTTGGAAATATCAATCAGTTAAATGCCGCCAGTCAGTTTGCCAACACTATGACAACCATGCTGTCCGCAGGTTTGCCCCTTACCAAAGCGATATCCATCACAGCCAATGTGCTGGATAATTATTATATCAGTCAGGAAATCGGAAAGGTTTCCGGACGTCTGGCAGAGGGTCACGGACTTGGTGCCAGTATGAGAGAGACAGGCTGCATGCCGGATATCTTAAATGATATGGTGGCAGTAGGAGAGGAGACCGGTGAACTGGAAGATACGCTAAACACCATCGCTGCCTACTATGATGCAGAGCTTGAAATGGCAATGACCAATGCTTTAAACAAACTGGAACCTACAGTTTTGGTATTTATCGCAGGTGTTGCCGGATTTATCGTTATTGCCATTTACATGGCAATGTTTGAAATGTATGGCGTCATGTAACAGGATGCCAAGACACATTCGTTTTTCCGCCTCGACACCCGGATTGAGGCTGAAGATAAATTTAAAATCCAAAAGAAAAAGAGAAAGGATGATTCTTATGAAAAAATTATTCAAAAAAGATCAGAAAGGTTTCACCCTTGCTGAATTATTAATCGTAGTAGCAATTATCGCTGTATTGGTTGCTATTTCAATCCCGATTTTCACA
>CALZFY010000096.1:0-7577 GCA_945786935.1 uncultured Lachnoclostridium sp. | reverse complement strand
AAAACACTGTATTTCGAAAGTACCGAACAGATACATTTATTATCATCAGTTTTGGGGATATTTGCAAGGAGAAAATGGAATTGCAGTGTGAAAGAAAATAAAGTAGAATAAACAATAGAAGGTAGTTTAAGAATGAGCTGAAAAACTATTAGATATATAATTATTTGCATGGATTTTTGCTTCGTATCTGTAAAGTACTGAACAAATGCGAACAGTTATATTTAAAAAAGCAAGTGCGTAAGGAGGATTCATCATGCGTATTGGTATGGGATATGATGTACACAAATTAGTAGAGGGACGCGACCTGATCTTGGGTGGTGTGAAAATAGACTATGAGAAGGGGCTGTTGGGACATTCGGATGCAGATGTTTTGCTGCATGCGATTTCCGATGCCCTGTTAGGTGCGGCGGCTCTTGGAGATATCGGAAAGCATTTTCCAGATACAGACCCCAAATATAAGGGTGCAGACAGCTTAAAGCTTTTGGAACATGTGGTAGAGCTTTTGGAGGAGAATAGTTTCCTGGTGGGAAATGTGGATGCCACGATCATTGCCCAGAGACCGAAAATGGCACCTCATATTCCGCAGATGAGAGAAAATATTGCAAAAGTATTAAAGATTCCGGTAAGCAGGGTGAATGTGAAAGCTACCACAGAAGAGGGACTTGGATTCACCGGTTCCGGGGAAGGAATTTCTTCTCAGGCAGTATGTCTTCTGGAAACCGTGGAAAACTATGCCTATGATGACCAGATCATGAAAGAACGGCCATGCGGTGGATGCACAGGGTGTGTAAAACAGGAGGAAACGTAAATGATTCGCTATCTTGCGGATGAAGAAAAGTATCTTTCAGAGTCACTTTACCGGGAAGCCTTTCCCGAGGATAAGGATGAATTTGTAAGGTATTACTATTCCTATGTGACGAAAAATAATAAAATTTTAGTGATGGAACAGGCAGGAGAAGTCTGTTCCATGCTGCATTTAAATCCCTATCGTCTGTCGGTCAACAAAACTTTGGTGGATGCATATTATTATGTAGCAGTAGCAACCAAAGAAAGGTGCCGTCATCAGGGAATGATGAGAAGTTTACTTCATAGATCTTTGAATGATATTCACAAGGAGGGACACCCTTTTACCTATCTGATGCCTGCAAACCGGGCAATCTACGAGCCCTTCGGCTTTCGAATCGTTTATGAGCAGAGAAAGGTGGAGCTACCCTTAGACGCAGAAGAGGCAAATGAGAAGATGTCAGAGCTTTTTGATGTATACACCCTGCGGGATGACTGGTATGTGGAAAAGATGCTGGAGGAGGAAAGGGTATGTGCAGGGGATCCGCCGTTTGAAATCATCCCCTATATTATGGCAAGGATCACCCATGTGGAGAAAATGCTGGAGCTTATGCGCAGTGATAAGCCGGTAAGCATTGTCCTGAATGTGGAGGATGAAATTATTGCGGAAAATAGGGGGCAATTTTTGTGGGAAGTTTCTCAGGAAGGCAGTATATGTAAAAAAATCGGCTGGATAGCTTCTGGACTTGATTGTGAGAAAGGTGAAACAACAGTATCAAAAAGTAAACCTGCTGTTTCAAAAGAACCGGAAGAAAATTTGCAAGTAATCACTATAAATATTGCAGAGCTTACAGAATTTGTATTCGGAAAAAGAAAAATCAGGGGGCTTGAGGCAGTGAACCCCCTTTCAAGAATCTGTATCAATGAGGCGGTGTAATAGTTTCTCTGATTTTCAGGTGGATAGCAGGTGAGGTGACAGACTATGAAAATTGCGGATATGCATTGTGATACCATCAGTGCGTTGTTAAAAAAACAAAGGGCAGGTCTTGCGGATACCTTATTTGAAAATACATTGCATATGGATCTGCAAAGGATGAGACGAGCCGATTATCTTTTACAAAATTTCGCATTGTTTGTTGATCAGAAAGAATGCGGGAACCCTTATGAGGAAGCAAAGGCAGAATATGCTGTTTTTAAAGAGGAAATGGAAGAGAATGAAGAATGGATCTCTCAGGTGTTATCTTATAAGGACATAGAAGGCAATAGGTCTGTCGGAAAACTGTCAGCTCTTCTTACCGTAGAAGAAGGAGAGGTCTGTCAGGGTAACGTGGATAAGCTGAAGGAATTCTATGACCTTGGTGTACGGATGATGACTTTGGTCTGGAACTATGATAATTCCTTAAGTACCTCGGCAGTTCACTCCCTGCCGCCAAAGCCCAGGAAATATCAGGGAGACCGCCCGGGACTAACGGAAACCGGACTGGAATTTGTACAGCGGATGGAGGAGCTTGGCATGATTGTCGATGTATCCCATATGTCCGATGAAGGCATTGAGGATATGTTATCAGTAACCCGAAAGCCTTTCGTGGCCAGCCATTCCTGTGCAAGGGCACTTTGTCCCCACAGACGGAATCTGACTGATGAGTTTATCCGTCGTATGGGAGAAAAGGGCTGTGTCATCGGCGTAAACTTCTACAGCAGGTTTTTAAAGGACGGCAAGGACTTTTCCAAAACAGAGTGGATCGCAGAACATATTTTACATATGGTTAATATCGGTGGAATTGAATGCGTAGGACTTGGCTCTGATTTTGATGGTATTGACTGCGGACTTGAGCTGGAAAATTGTGAGGGAGTACAGCAGTTGGCGGATTGCCTCAGAAAACGGGGAATGACGGAAGGACAGATAGAACAGGTTTTTTACAAAAATGTGCTGAGACTTTATGAGGAACTGTTATAGTTCCTCATTTTTGCTCTTAACCTGAAGGTACTGAACAGACGCAATACTACTTAAAATAAGTATAAAAATTCGCTTGAAACTACTTAAAATAAGTAGTGCTATCAACATGGGGTATGCATGTTGATTGATGTTTCAGGAATGCAAAATAGAAACTATTTGACGTGCGTAAAATAAAAATATATAATATGATCAATCAGGAGGTATCATAAATGCAGAAAAAAGTAATAGCTGAAAAGCAGGATCTGACGTATCTGAAGTGGTCTCATGCAAGAAATTCAAGTGGTACAGCAGGAACATTCTTAAAGTCTCAATCAGTGGTATCCGGAGAAAAGATATATTATAAATTATCCAATTTTGATAGTGAAAGAGGAATTGTTGGACACGAATGTATAAATGAAATTGTTGTAGATCGATTACTTACTATTTTGGGAGTAGAACATTTGGAATATCAGCTGATTCATGCGGATATTGAGATGGATGGGAAGACTTATGAAACCTGGTTGTGTGCATCAAAGGATTTTAAGCAAAAGGGAGAAACAAAATCAGCACTGGATAATTATTACCAGATCAATAAAAAGTCCGACGAGTCCCGCTATGAGTTCTGTTTGAATCAGGGCTGGCAAAAATATATAGATACAATGTTGGCGATAGATTACCTGATCTTAAACAGGGATCGTCACGGTGCCAATATCGAAGTGCTGCGAAACGGCCGAAAGCACACCATAAGAATTGCACCATTATTTGATCATGGTTTGTCTTTCTTGTGTTCCTGTTATAAGGAAGAAGAGATAGAAAAGTTTGACATATTGGCAGATAAACCATGTCAGAACTTTATCGGCAGCCGTTCTGTTTATGAAAACCTGAGCCTTATTAAGGATAAAAATGCAGTTTTTAAAACAAAATTAAAACAACAGGACAAAGAAGTGTTATTTGCAGATTTATCATCCGTACTATCTGAAACACATATAAACAAAATGTGGGATATGCTTTGGACAAGGTGGTGTGAGTATGAAAAGCTATGCAATCTTTGACGACGGACTGGATAGAATGTCTGCCATTGGTTATTTATTTTACTATGAAAAATCAGAAAGTTTTATCATAGAATTGTGCGAAGATTTGGAAGAATGGGATGCACCATTATTATTTCAGAAATTAGTGAGAGAGAATATATATACTGTTTCCCGAGATATTAGCTCTATGTGGGTTAAGGAAAGAGTGATTCCAAGTGGAAGGCAAAACATTGGTAGTATTCTGAAAAACCACAGGATGAAAGAATATAATGAAATGATACTTCTCGGCTTGTCAAAGGGAAGGTGTTCTCAGGATGAATGCTATATCAGAGAAATAGAAACTGCGGATATTCCGGAAAACATTAAGGATAGGATGAAGAAAAACCTATGGGAGTGTTTTCCAACAGAAGATCATCAGCTGATCTGTATGTTTAAGGATGATCAGGTGAAAAAGGTAGATCTTACAATGCTTGCTGAGAAATACAGAGATATTTCTTATGTTATAAAGAATAAAAAGCTGCTTGATAGTGTACAAGTGGGGGTGGGAGGATACAGTGTGATCTTTAACGATTCCATTGAAATTCAGACGTCGGATTTGAGAAGAGTCGGTTTACAGATTCCGCTGACCTCAAAAGATTTTTACAATTTTGTATGCAGGAATGTGATAGATACTACTAAAACATGTGACATACTGCAATGTACAAGACAGAATTTATCTTATTTAGTGAAAGAAGAGAAAATGAAACCCATCATTTATGGAACCAAGGAAAATATGTACTTAAAGGGTGAAATTGAAAAAATCATGAATGAGTAGCGTTTCCAGTAACTTCTCTGCCACAATTTCATGCCCCAACTTTGTTAAATGAATGCCATCGGTTGTTATTTTTCCATATCCATGAAGTTTTGCGGCGGATGCGAGAGTATCCCACAGAGGAAGAAACTGTGTATGATTCTGCATGGCCAACTGGGAAATGGCTTCGCACATTTCGTGAAGTTCCGGCTCCCAGAGGGCATACTCTGCCGGATAAGGAAAGATAAAGGGCTCCATGAGAATGATGGGGCAGTCTGTTATCAGGCGGATCTCTTCTAAGAGTTCTCCGTAATTTGTTATATAATTTTCAAGAAACTGTGAAAAACTGATACCGGTATTTTTCATGACTGCCAGGTCATTGATTCCAATCAGAATCGTAATCATGTCAGGAGACAGAGAAAGGCACTGGGTCTTCCAGAGACGTCTGAGGGCGGGCACCGTAAAACCGTCAATTCCCTTATTGATACATCTGGCATCATCTGAAATTTTTTCTGAAATTAAGCGAACATATCCATAGCCTAAATTATCCGGGTCAAAAGAGTGATTGCAATCGGTAATGCTGTCGCCTAAGAAAAGAATGGTTTTCATGTTGCCTCCTGAAAACTGTTTTTTGATTTCAATATAACACAGAAACTCTTTTCTTGACAAATTTACCTGATTCGCATATTTTTAATCAATAGGAATCAGGAACTGGTGTAACTGTTATAAAGCCTGGAGGATATTATGGCACAGTTTACGAAAAAAGCAATCGTGGAGTCTTTTCTGAAGCTTTTGAATCAAAAGCCTTTAGATAAGATTACCGTGCGGGAGATTGTGGAGGATTGCGAAATCAATCGAAATACATTTTACTATCATTTTGAAGATATTCACGCACTTTTGACATTTATCGTGGATACAGAGGTAGAAAAGGTTCTTGCAGACTGTACAGACATCCAATCGCTTGAGGATGGATTTATTGAAGCGGCTGATTTTGCATTGAAAAATAAAAGGGCTGTATTTCATATTTACAATTCTGTCAACCGCAAGGAAGTAGAACGCTACCTCTATAGTGTTGCAGAAGCGGTGGTGCGCAGGCTGGTAGAAAAAGAACAGCCTTCTGATAGAATATTGGAATCAGACAGGGAACTGTTGATTCATTTTTATAAATGCGGACTGGTAGGCATTGTAACCGGTTGGCTGGAAGAAGGAATGAAAACCGATCCGGAGAATCTGATTCGAAGTCTTGGAAGGCTTTTGGATGGAAGTATTACCCTGGCTCTTTCACGTGAAAACAAAATATAGGCAAATCAGGTAAAATGTCTGAATTTCAGACAAATACGGAGTCGTGCACAAAATTTGGGCACGGCTCTTTTTTTAACTGTTTTGAAAAAAGGCTGCATTGGATAGAATAGGGCACATGCAAAAAGAGGAGGAGTGAGCAAACATGATTAAATTTGGAAAATGGGTTGTGAAACATAAGATTCCCATTTTGATTTTTGCATTTTTATTGATGTTCCCCTCAGTATGGGGAATGGAACATACCCGGATCAACTATGATATGCTGACCTATCTGCCCGGTGAAATTGAAACCATGAAGGGTCAGGATATTTTGTTGGAGGAATTTGGGAAGGGCGCCTTTTCCTTTGTCATTGTGGAAAACATGGAGGAAAAGGATGTTTCCATTTTACGTGAAAAGATCGAAGAAGTTCCCCATGTGGATACGGTGCTTTGGTATGACAGCCTGATGGATCTGTCAGTTCCCATGGAAATGCTGCCAGATGAGATCTATGATGTCTTTAATTCTGACCAGGCGACCATGATGGCTGTATTTTTTGATACGGGAACTTCAGCAGATGAGACATTACAGGCAGCGGAAAGTATTAAGAGCCTGGCCGGTGAACAGTGTTTTGTTTCCGGTATGACAGCCATGGTAACTGATCTGAAAAATTTGTGCGAACGGGAAGAAATCATTTATGTTGTCCTTGCCATCGCATTGTCTGCTGTGGTCATGATGCTGTTTTTGGACAGTTTTATCCTGCCGGTCATCTTCCTGATCAGTATTGGTATGGCGATTCTTTTAAATCTTGGTACCAATTACTTCCTTGGTGAGATTTCGTTTTTAACAAAGGCACTGGCGGCGGTTCTCCAGCTGGCAGTTACCATGGATTATTCCATTTTCCTCTGGCATAGTTACGTAGAACAAAAGGAACGGTTTGAGGGAGACAAAAACCGTGCCATGGCGCATGCAATTAAGGCTACCATTACTTCTGTGGTTGGAAGCTCCATCACAACGGTAGCAGGCTTCATTGCATTATGCTTTATGAGCTATTCTCTGGGACTGGATCTTGGCATCGTTATGGCAAAGGGTGTTGTATTTGGCGTAATCGGATGTGTGACGGTTCTTCCGGCAATGATTCTTTTGCTGGAGCCCTTGATCGAACGGACAAAGCACCGTCCTTTGATGCCGGAAATGAAAAAAATCGTTCAGCTGGTGGTCAGACGATATCCGGTGTTTTTACTGATATTTCTTTTGATTCTTCCCATTGCACTTTACGGATACCGTAAATCGGGAGATGAAGTGTATTACAATCTGGGAGCTTCTCTCCCGGAATATATGGGGTATGTTCAGGCTACCAATAAGCTGGAAGAGGAATTTGATGCAGGGGCTACCCATATGGTTTTGATGGATAAAGAGATCTCCTCGAAAGAAACCAGAAAAATGGTCAGAGAAATGAAAAAGGTAGAGGGTGTTGAATTCGTACTGGGACTGGACTCTGTACTGGGTTCAGGTATCCCGGAGGAAATGATTCCGGGAAAGGCGAAGGAGACACTGGAAAGTGATCACTGGAAGCTTTTGATGATCCAGTCTGCCTACAGTACGGCTACAGATGAAGTAAATGCACAGATTGAAAAATTAAATGGAATCCTGAAAAACTATGATCCAAATGGAATGCTGATCGGTGAAGCTCCCTGTACCAAGGATCTGATTGAAATTACAGACCACGATTTTCAGGTGGTCAATGCAATTTCCATCATT
>CALZFY010000095.1:0-7647 GCA_945786935.1 uncultured Lachnoclostridium sp. | reverse complement strand
CGTAAGTTCATCTGCCGCAAAGAGAATTTTCTCCATCTCATGTACCGGTTCCACATCAATGGTTGTCCCATTTCCCACCGTAATGCCATATCCGTGAGAGCATACTGCATGAATGATATCTTCTCCGACTCCACCTTCCCGTAAAAGCTCCGGTGCCTTCAGGCAATGCTCATCCGGATAATTCTCAAAATCAATGTCATGAAGCAAGCCTACGATTCCCCAGTATTCAGAATCCTCTGCATATCCCTGCTCTACGGCAAACCATTTCATCACAGCCTCCACAGTCAATGCATGTTGAATGTGAAACGGATCCTTGTTGTATTTCTTTAATAATTCGAACGCTTTTTCTCTTGAAATGTAATTCATTGCTTTTTATCTCCTCTTTCCCATTTTAGTTTTGACGTTGCTCCTCTAAATAATCACGCACTAAGTAATGTATAAATTCTTTGCATTTCCCACATCCGGTTCCGAATTTCAAAAGCTTTTCCACTTCCTCGTAGGATGATGCACCATTTTTAATGGCGTCCTCAATCATTCCATACGTAACATTTTTACAATGGCATGCTGTTTTATTTCTCTTCATTGATCAGTTCCTTCCTCCATAATTCATTCACAATAGAATAAATCCCAACTAAAATTGTAATCGAAACCCTCAATAAAATCAAATAATATCACTCTGTACGCACACTTTTTCTGCCTGGCATTTACTGAAAAAGCAGATTCAGTCATTATCTCAAGACTAAATCTGCTTTTTTTCACTTCCGTCTTCTTATTGGTGGATCAGCCCGTCTACCGTCTCTTCCAAAGCATCTGCAATCTGCTCCACAGACTGCCCTTTGAGCAGTTTTTTACATACAAGGGCAACTCTACCCTGACTAATTCCGATGCTGATTCCCTGCTTAACCCCCGCATTCCAGTTGCTTTCCGCTGCAAAGAAATGTGCCCATTCTAACAGCTCTGTCTTCGGATATTCGAACTTTGACAGCTGCCTTTATCTGTATTATATTGGATTTCTCCAAACCATACAACATCTTTCTCGGTTCTATTTAATTGTTTGTTTTGGGATTTTCTGACCGAACGTTCTGAAAAAATTTCAGATATTCTGATGGGGGTTATTATATATGTTTTCGTAAATATTGACAAGCAGGAATTCTTAAGTATTTCCATTTTGAAAATTTCCATCTACATTTGAAATAGACGAAATCTTCTTTAAAAAAGCCCACAGGCATCGAATCCTTTTTCAAATCAACACAAGAGCGCCACCTCCACGCTCGCAATACGGAGGTAACGCCCTTGTTACTAAGAAAAAGAAATGTTAGCTGTCGTTATTATTTCGTAAAGTATTATCATTTCAGACGTAAATAATAGAAATTATTCTGCTGAAACAATTAAAGATTTTTTATATTTGTTCATCACAAGATAAGCACCTCCGCAAAGTACAAGGAGAAGAAGTGCATCTCCAACATAGAACATTTTCACCCATGTTGGAGTTCCTGTAGCTAAATCCATAGCACTTGAATTCACCTGTGCATAAAGATTTTCATGTGCTGCATCCCTAAGTGCAATTACTGTTCCAGCATCTTCTGTATTACTTACAAGAGTAGGATCTGCTGCAAAGCTGAGTCCCTTGGTAAGTCCAGAACGGATACCTCTGTTAAGGTCCATATAGAATGATGCAAGTGGATCCATAGCATCTGTGATTACAGCTCCATGGAATCCCCACTCTTCTCTTAAAGTATCAACAAGAAGAGATTTGGAACTACCTGCCCACTGCGCACCAATACTGTTGAATGAAGACATGACAGCAAGTGATTTACCATCCTTGAATGATGATTCGAATGCCTTGAGGTAAATTTCACGAAGCGCCTGTTCTGTTGTCCAAGTACAGATTCCTGCAGTACGGTTTGTTTCCTGATCATTCAGAGCAAAATGCTTCAAGTAAACCATCATGCCCTGCTCTGTAGCGGCCTTCACTTCTAAGCCACCCATAATTCCAGCTAAAGTTCCATCTTCTGAATAATACTCAAAGTTTCGACCTGAGAATGCACTTCTGTGTGTGTTCATTGCTGGTCCATACCAGCCTGTAATACCAAGTTCTCTTCCTTCCTTACCCATCTGAGTTCCTCTTGAATAAGCAAGATCTTTATTCCAAGTTGATGCAATCATAACTGCAGCGTTAAATGCTGTTCCCTGGTTAGAATTGTAGTTACTCTTAAGTCCAGCTGGTCCGTCGGCATCAATAGATTGTGGTGCATCAATGGACGTCATTGCTGTACTCTTGAATCCACCATCTGTTACCATGTTTACCATTTCATCAACAGTAAGGTTATCCAGCAATTCATCCCACTTAGGGTCATCAAATGCTAAACCTTTCATATCTTCAAGCTTCACACCATTCTTAGCATCAGTTGTAGGCATCTGTGCATCAGCATTATCGTAATCAGCTGCATCGAAGTTTGCTTTGCACTGATATGTTTCCATTTCATCTGCTGTCATTGTAAAATCACTTGGAGCTGCTGTTGCTTCTTCGTAGTTAGCAAATCCGTCTTTACGACTTAAATATGTAACATGTCCTTTTGCAGAATCAAAGTGATTGGTCGCTGCTACAGTATCCGTTGAACGCGCTCCATCATGTGAGTCATCATAGATCACATCTTTTTCAACAGTAATTGTTCTAGAATCGATAACATTATGTGAATCAGAATTCAATGAAACAATGTAATCACCCTTCTCAAGCACATAACATCCGTGGCCTTCACTATCGTAAGAAGCCATATCCTCAAGCTGGAAGCTCACAGTCACTGTCTCTGTTTTTCCAGGCTCAATAATATCTGTCTTCTCAAATTCAATTAAGTTTGCACTAGCTTTTTCAATTCCACCATTTGTGTATGGAGGATTAAAAAATATTTCCTCTACGTCTTTACCCGCTACGTTTCCTGTGTTTGTAACATCAATTGTCATAGTTACAGTTGAACCATCGTTGGTAAAATCTGCAATTTTACGTTCGAAAGAAGTATAACTTAAACCATAACCAAATGGGAACTGTACGTATTCATCATAATTAATAAAACCTTCAGCTGCAGCTGTTTCGTAGAATTTATAGCCAACATAAATATTCTCTACATAATTAACAAACTTTGCCACACCTGTTCCTTCTGTTATTTCATCTGAATTCTCGTAAGTAAATTCACCAAAGTTGTTACTTGTAGGTGTATTCATTAAATCATATACAAAAGTATCAGCGGTACGTCCGGATGGATTAACTTCACCTGAGAGGATTTTTCCAAGGGAAGAAAAACCATATCTTCCTGTGCCTGCAACCCACAGACATCCATTAACATTGTCATAATCATTTAAAAAGCCAAGTTCCATTGCATTTGCAGAATTTACAATCACTACGATGTTTGAAAACTCTGAATTCAAACGATCAATCAACGCTTTCTCACGATTAGATAACTCTAAGTAATTTTTAGAAGAATCAAGATCATCTTCCTGGGTAGAGTAAACTATATCCTGACCCATCTGAGATTTATTATATTTACATTCATTGGAATAAATATTTGGAAGGTCTAATCCCTCTCCACCAGATCTTGTTAATACAACCAATGCTGTATCAGAAAATGCCTTAGCCTCTTCAATAATTCCTGCATTATCATAGTCTTCCATTGTGGGCTGAACAATTGTCCAATCTGCCTCAAACATTCCCACTTCCGGTCTATCTGAACGGTAGTTTACATAGAACTCTGTTAAATTATCATTCAGCTCAAACCCAGCGTCTTTAAGACCCTGCAACAGAGAAACCGCCGTAGATGCATCAACATCACCGGAACCTGATCCTCCGTAAACCGGCTGTGTGCTGCCCCATCCGAACACATTTATTTTCTTTGTGTCAGAAAGTGGAAGTGCATTATTCTCATTTTTCAACAGAACAATTCCTTCTTCGGCAATTTGTTCTGCAACCTCACGAGAAGCAGCATATGTCTCATCACTAATACTCTTCTCATCTGCAAGAACCTGATCAAGAAGACTTCTCTCTGTTCCAAGACATACCCAGTTAATTGCAATAGCAATAACTAATACTGCTGCAAAGAATGAGTTCCAACGAATCATTGAACGTTTTTCAATTTCCTGCTTAATAACGGCAATACTTGTTACCACTGCTCCAACAATAGCAACAACAATCATAATAATTTGAGGAGTACATGCTGCGATATTACTGTAAACATCCTCCATTGATACTTGTACCATTCCACCAAACATTAAGTTGTAAATCTTCGAAATAATTACAACCAATGCAACAATAATCACTGCTGCAATTATTGATGGAATGACCCAGCGTTTGTCCTTTTTCATTTGTTTAATACCTCCTTTATTTTCCATAACACTGTGTGTATTATTCTAAAGGAAATATCTGCTAAATTGTGAAAAATGGCTTGAATGGTCAAAATATGGAATGAATGGTTCATTTTTTGCTTATAAATATACTCGGACAATGAAATTACTGTTTTCCTCCGTTATCTCCAGTCTTCCATCATAACTATCTGTGATTTGCCTTACTATTTTCATTCCAATTCCATGGGCAGTCTTGTCAGATTTTGTTGTAATAAGTTTTGGATTTTTCTTCAAAACAGATGCGTCTATTTTATTTCTCACTTCAATAGCCAAGTATCCTTTCATTTCATACATAGAAAAGAATATGTCCGGCTCTCTGACACTCTTAGATGCCTCTATTGCATTATCCAAAAGATTGGATATCAGGCTGCATAATATCTGCTTTTGAACATGCATCTCTTCCGATAACAACACATCAAAAACAATCGGAATATTTCTCTGCCTTGCTTCAGCGATCTTGTTTGATAATATCATATCCACAAGACGATCTCCTGTTGAAATCATTTCATATCGATCAAATTCCGGCCAGATTGTTTCCTCAAAAAATTTTTGCATCTCATCATATTTCTTTAGTTCCAGTAAGGTTTCCAGATAAAAATACATATTTTTAATTTCATGTCTTGCGGTTCTTGCCTGCTGTAACATTTTCTCTGCATCGTTCATCTGGCGAATTTGATACATAAGGCTCTGATTATCAAGATTTAACTCCATCTGTTTTTCCATCTCACCGACAAGACGTAAAAATAATTCATAACCCAAAAGAGTAATCACGAGCATTAACAAATTTAATTCCACCATAGTTAGACTTCCTGCATTCATACTTGGATATGAAATAACCCAAAGCCAAATTAAACAGACAGGGGTAGACCATGCTATCAACCAATATCCATCTGAAATCCTTGTCCGTATCGGATGAGATATTTTTCGACAAATCTCGGAAATTAAAAACATCAATACAATAGCCAATACAGATGCCGCCATATTGCTAATCATGTCATTTCCAAACAAATTCCTTCTATATTCTTCAAATGCTTTATACAAAAATGATAAGAATATTACACAACTCTTGTAAAATAGAATTGTTGTCAAAAACTGCCTCCAGTTGCCCTTCAATGTCAAGACAGAGAATCCGAACGCCACCAGCATAATCAATATCGCATATGATGCAAAGCGTATTTTCTCAGAGATCAGCCCATACTTTACATTACAAACAATAACAATAGAATTGCAGATTACAAATATCATCCAAAATCCAATACCATATAACCAACATTTCTTTTCATTTTCTCGATGCTCAAATATGCGGGCAAGCATACTCATCATGATTATACATTCCATCCACCCCTCTATATCCCATATCATTCCAAAAAAATCTTTCATTATCTTCATCTGCTCCATCTAAAGTATTCTTCTTTAATCTGCTCTCTTCTCCTTCTGCTTATTGGCAGTTCTTCACCCCCATCAAGCATAACACTTTCCTTATTAATCCTATAAATATACCGAGGATTAACCAGGTAACTCCTGTGTATTTGTATAAAAGAGAACGAATTTAATTTTTTTAACAATTGCTGAAATTGGATACGTACTTCTATTGTTTTATCCTGAGATTTAAGCATGCATTTTTTCCCTCGTGCTTCAACATACACAAGACTGTTGATAGCAACGGACACTACCGTCCCATCCACAATATCTTCAATTCTTATACTCATGTCTATTCTCTTTTCTAATTCTGACATCAGAGCCGTACATAAATTGTATATTTCTTCCTTAAACCTACGTTTTCTTACAAACCGAAACGGTTGAACATCAAATGACTGAAAAACCAGTTCCTCCTTATTTGATATAAAAACCACAAGAGAATTTCCACCATTTCTGCGAAATTCCCGGCATATGTCAATCCCATTTGTTTCCGGCATGTCAATATCCATAAGAAGTACATCGTAACAACTTTGCTTCTGCAATCTCTCTTGTAACTCCTTAGAATTTGAAAACCGATCTATCGAAATTCTTATACGATAATTGTCAAAAAATAATTGAACAAAATCCGCAATATATTTTGCTACTTCCGGTTCATCATCACATACTGCAAATATATACATATATCTATCCTCAGTCTCTCAAATCGCTTTCCGTTGCGTACTGCTTTCCCATGTCAAAAAATAGTTTATGGGGCAGATACCTGGTACTTCTACACATAAAGGTCATTTAACGTTAACAAAATCACATGATCATCATTCAGTGTATCAAACCACTCCGTATATCCAGATAACGAAAAGAAAACAATTGTTTTAATCTTATATCTGGCTGATATCAAACCTGATCTTCTGATTAATGTCTCGTAAATCCCTTTGTCAATTTTCTCATTCTTAAACTTACATTCACCAATCACTGCAGCTTTATCAATTTCAGAAATGGCAACCACATCTATATCTGCTGATTGCCCTCTTTTTTCACCCTGCGGATTTGTTACAGTTTCCATGCCCCACCAGGTACCTACATTCGTAATAAAACAATCGAATTGCCCTTGTATTCCTTGTCTTAACGTGTAATATCTGCACATTTCCTCAAATATGCTCCCCATATAAGAATGCAATCTCGATTTTACTACTTTCTCATAATACAAATCTCCCTGGCCCATTTCTATGACGCTGGTTGCTTTAGGGATAAACTCATACCAAAACTTAAACATATGGTCCTTTAGAACATATTGTGTTTTCTTTTTATTTTTTTCTTCTGTAATGCATCTTTTCTTTTCCACAAGTCCTACACTCATCAGCTTCTCTAAAGAATATAAAACGGTGGGCTCTTTTTCCCCAACTTTTGACGCTATGATATCCACTGTGTTTTCTCCTGACACAATCTGCTCAATTACGTTATTTACCAATGTAATATCTGAAAACTCCTGTGTTAAAATCATTTAGGGTCAGGTACTTGGCATCTCTAAACCATTATGCAATGCTCAGTATTTCAATGAGCTCTCCCCTGTTCTATAATCAATTCCGATCCCCGGCTGCACATTATAGCAATACACGCAAAAACTGATTCCTGCGCCCTCATCTTCCACGGAATATGCTTCCATGAGCACACCGCTTGCCACCAAATTGAGACCTTCAAATATAGGCGTTACTCTGTATAACACATGGTTATCATTCTCATCCAAATACTTCGCCACCTGTTCTTCAAATGGCAGCATTCCCTCAACATTCATATATCGGGTTCCTGTAATCAAATTGCATTCATTTGCATTCTCCGCAG
>CALZFY010000094.1:0-7685 GCA_945786935.1 uncultured Lachnoclostridium sp. | reverse complement strand
GGTCTTAACCGGTTTTTTTGGAAAAATAAGATGCCATACCGTGCAGTTTGGTGTGTTTCCGACAGAAAGCTGCCCGGTCGTATCCATCAGATGCTAAAGGAGGATATACCGGTCATTTTGTCCATAGGTCCTAATTTTCCTATGTTCTGGCAGGGGCATAAGCTTACTTTTTACAGAAAAGCCAATGATACCTTTATACCCGCTGTCAAAACGAAGGCACATTTTGTCACGGTGACCGGATGGGAAGGACGGATGATACAGATTTCTTCCTGGGGAAAAGAGTATTACATCGATTATGGGGAATATCGGGACTATGTAAAGAAACATAGCTGTCCTCTGGTGTCTAATATTGTGTATATTAGTAAAAAAGAAAAGGAATAGAAAAGATGAAGATAAAAGTGATTTTGTCAGCTGTTGTGGTGGCGTGTCTGGCGCTGTTTGGTCTGTCAGCGGCTGCAAAGGAAGAAACAAAAAAAGTGGATGTTTTATTTTTTCACGATACCCATTCTCATTTAAATGAGTTTGCTACTGTGGAGGAGGGCAGAGCTTCCGTGATGGGCGGTTTTGCAAGGATCAAAACCCTGATCAATGAAAAAAAGACAGAAAATCCGGACACCCTGATCCTTGATGGGGGAGATTTTTCCATGGGAACCCTTGTGCAGACAGTTTATGAAACACAAGCAGCTGAGCTTCGGATGCTGGGAGCATTGGGCGTGGATGTATCTACTTTTGGTAACCATGAATATGACTACCGTGCCAAAGGACTTGCCAATATGCTTTACAGTGCGAGAAAGAGCGGTGATGTACTTCCACAGCTGGCTCTTTCCAATGTGGACTGGGAAGCGATGGAAGAAGCAGGCCTTACAGAGGATCAGAAGCTTTTAAAGGAAGCCTTTGAAAACTTCGGAATCAAAGATTATGTGGTGGTTGAAAAAGGCGAGGTTAAGATCGCTGTGTTCGGTATTTTTGGTATAGACAGCGAAAGCTGTGTGGTAGACTGTCCGCTGGTATTTAAAGACCGCATAGAGGCAGCAAAGGAAACTGTGGCAAAAATCAGAGAAAAAGAAGACGTGGATCTGATTGCCTGCGTTTCCCATAGCGGTACCGTCGATAATGAAAAAAAATCAGAGGATGAGCTGATTGCCAAAGCAGTACCGGAAATCGATCTGATCATCAGCGGACATACTCATACAAGATTAGATGTCCCAATCCAGCATGGAGATACCTATATTGTGTCTGCCGGGGAATATGGAAAATATCTGGGCAGTCTGTCCATGAGCCAGAAGGAGAATGGCAGATGGGAACTTACGGATTATGAATTAAAAACGGTAGACGATACAGTTTTACCGGATGCCATGATGCAGGAAAAAATCGATGGGATGATGGCACTGGTGGATACCGGTTATCTGTCACAGTTTGGATATACCAGGGATCAGATTCTTTGTACCAATGAAATAGATTTTGCATCACAGGAAGATACTGCTTTGAAGCATACGGAAAATAATCTGGGAAATATCATAGCAGATGCTTACACTTATGCGGCAGAGCAGGTTTTGGGAAAAGATACCGTTGCAGTGTCCGTGGCTCCATCGGGAACCATCCGGGATTCCTACACCAAAGGAAACATTACCACAGAGCAGGTGTTTAATTCTTTCTCCCTGGGAATCGGCAAAGACCAGATTCCGGGATATCCTCTCATTGGAGTCTATCTTACAGGAAAAGAGCTAAAGACCGTATCGGAAATCGATGCCAGTATTTCGGATATCATGACCACTGCAAGACTTTATACCGACGGACTTTACTGGAAATTCAATCCGAACCGGATGATCTTAAATAAAGTCACAGATGCATTTTTGGTCAACAATCAGGAGGAACGTATCGAGCTTGAGGATGACAGCCTTTATCTGGTTGTAACAGACTATTATACCTCACAGATGCTGGGAGGAGTTACGGAGCTTTCCAAAGGGCTTTTGTCTCTTGTGCCGAAATTTGCAGACGGAACACCTATTGAGAATTATGAGGATGCCATTCTTACAAAGGATGGAAAAGAAGTAAAAGCCTGGGTTGCCATTGCGGATTATATGAGTTCCTTTGAGGATACCGATGGGGACGGCTATGGAAATGTACCGGAAAAATATGGTACTTTGGAGGGACGTAAAGTCGTAGAAGACAGTAAAAATCCGGTAGAGCTTCTGAAGCATCCCAACAGATTTTTCTTTATGATCACAGGAGCAGTGCTTTTGCTTCTGGCGATCGTGGCAGGAATCATTACACTTCTCGTAAAACTTTTTAGGAAGATCAGATGTAAACGTACAGACATCAATGTATCTGGAAGGCACTGAACAGATACACGATTGTAAAACAGAACCAGATATGGTATACTGTGTTCAATTAAAAAATCGCAGGGTTCATGCGATTTCAAAGAGAGGTAAATACATGAAAAGAGTATTGTTAAAGCTTAGCGGTGAAGCACTTGCCGGTGAAAAACATACCGGTTTTGATGAAGCTACCTGTCTGGAAGTAGCAGGTCAGGTAAAAACATTGGTCGATCAGGGAATCCAGGTGGGTGTCGTGATCGGAGGCGGAAACTTCTGGAGAGGACGTACCAGTGAAAATATTGATCGTCCAAAGTCAGATCAGATTGGTATGCTTGCTACCGTGATGAACTGCATTTATGTTTCTGAAATGTTCAGAAGCGTTGGTATGAAGACAAAGGTATATACCCCATTTGCCATGGGACCCATTGCCGAACTTTTCACCAAGGACAGCGCAGTGGAAAATCTGGAAAAAGGTGTGGTTACATTTTTTGCAGGGGGTACAGGACATCCGTATTTCTCAACAGATACGACTACAACCCTTCGTGCTATCGAGATCGAGGCAGATGTGATCCTTCTTGCAAAAGCAATTGATGGTGTTTATGACAGCGATCCAAAGGTAAATCCGGATGCGAAGAAATACGATGAGATCAGTATCAGCGAAGTGATTGATAAAAGGCTGGGCGTGATGGATCTAAGTGCTTCCATTATGGCCATGGAAAATAAAATGCCAATGCTTGTGTTTGGCTTAAATGAAGAAAACAGTATTGTGAATACTGTCAGCGGAAAATTTAACGGTACAAAGGTTACTGTATAGGAGGACAATAAAATGGCAGATGAAAGATTACAGCAGTTTGAGACAAAAATGAATAAAACTTTTGCAAATCTGGAAGGAGAATTTTCATCAATTCGTGCAGGACGTGCAAATCCACACGTACTTGATAAATTAAAAGTAGATTATTATGGTACGCCTACTCCGATCCAGCAGGTAGGAAATGTTTCTGTTCCGGAACCGAGAATGCTTCAGATCGCACCATGGGATAAGAGCCTGATCAAACCAATCGAAAAAGCGATCATGACTTCTGATATCGGTATCAACCCATCCAACGACGGAGCAGTGATTCGTCTTATTTTCCCGGAACTTACGGAAGAACGCCGTAAAGATCTTGCAAAGGATGTGAAGAAAAAAGGAGAGGCTGCCAAAGTAGCGATCCGTAACATCCGTCGTGATGCAAACGATACCTTTAAGAAAATGAACAAGGCAAATGAACTGACAGAGGATGACCAGAAAGAGCTGGAAACCAAGCTTCAGAAAATGACAGATAAGTTCGTCAAAGACATTGACGATGCAGTAGATGCAAAGACAAAAGATATTATGAAAGTATAAAACGGGGGGAGTACAGGGCAGGTGAAAAACATCTGCTCTTTCCCATTTTCACTTAAATTTTGTGATAAGGAGAATGAATATGAATGTTCCGCAGCATGTAGCGATTATTTTAGACGGTAACGGCCGTTGGGCAAAATCCAAAGGAATGCCGAGAAACTACGGACATATGGAAGGAGCAAAAAATGTGGAAAGGATCTGCGAGGAAGCATGGAGAATGGGAATCAAGTACCTGACCGTGTATGCTTTTTCCACAGAAAACTGGAAGCGTCCAAAAGAGGAAGTGGATGCTTTGATGAAGCTTCTTCGGAATTACTTAAAAACCTGTATTAAAACTGCAGAAAAAAATGATATGGTAGTTCGGGTCATTGGAGACAAGTCAGGACTTGACGAGGATATCCGGGAGAAAATCGATAATCTGGAAAAAGCCTCTGCGAACAATCAGGGATTGAATTTTCAGATTGCCATCAACTACGGAAGCCGGGATGAGATCGTCCGTGGGGTAAAAAAGATCATGGAAGATATGAAAAACGGAAAAATCACTGAAGATGAGATGAACGAAGCAATGTTTTCAGGCTACCTTGACACTGCAGGTATTCCGGATCCTGACCTTCTCATCCGTACCAGCGGAGAGGAAAGACTTTCCAACTTCCTTATGTGGCAGCTGGCTTATACAGAGTTTTATTTTACAGACGTTCCGTGGCCTGCATTCACAAAAGAAGATCTTATGAAGGCCGTTGAGAAGTACAACAGCAGAGACAGACGCTTTGGAGGCGTTAAGGAGGCATCATGTTCATAACAAGATTACTGAGCGGAATCGTCCTGGTGGTGATTTTGCTTGCTACAGGGATTTTAGGAGGAAATATTCTCTGGGGATTTTGTTTTGCAATCTCCATGATCGGTTTGTTTGAATTTTACAGAGTATTTAAGATTGAAAAATCCTTAGGAATCATCGGATATATCTTATCTGTTGTGTATTACCTTGCACTGCTTTTCTATCATGGCAATGTAAACGGGGCACTGTTTATGGCTATTGAGCTTATGGCAGCAGCAGGAATCTATGTCTTACAGTATCCAAAATATAATACAGAACAGGTTTTTGCCAGTATTTTAGGGGTTTTATATCTGCCTATGATGCTTTCTTACATTTACCAGATCCGTATTGCGGAGGATGGGCTGTTTGCTATCTGGCTGATCTTCCTTTGCTCCTGGGGATGTGATACCTGTGCCTACTGTGTGGGAGTCCTTTTTGGAAAACACAAGCTGGCACCCATCTTGAGCCCGAAAAAATCCATTGAAGGGGCCGTTGGCGGTGTTGTGGGTGCGGCACTTCTTGGATGTATTTACGGTGCAGTGGTAAGTAAATACCTGGTCATGGGCAATGCACCACTGTATTTTGCCATTATCTGTGCAGTGGGAGCCGTAATCTCCCAGTTTGGGGATCTGATCGCATCCGGTATTAAACGCCAGCATGGCATCAAGGACTATGGAAAACTGATTCCGGGTCACGGCGGTATTTTAGACCGATTCGACAGCGTGATCTTTACAGCACCTTTGATCTACGCATTGCTTTTTGCCATGGTAAGATAGAATAGGAGAAACGTTTTATGGATAAAATGAAAAAAATTGCAATTCTTGGCTCCACAGGTTCCATCGGTACCCAGACTCTGGAGGTTGCAAGAACCAATGGGGATCTTCAAATCGTAGGTCTGGCTGCAGGGAATAATGTAAAGCTTTTAGAAACTCAGATTCGTGAATTTCATCCAAGGAAGGTAGCAGTCTGGACAGAAGAAAAGGCAAAGGAGCTTCGTTTGATGGTTTCTGACCTTTCCGTGGAAATCGTGACAGGTATGGAGGGTCTTATCGAGATCGCAGAAATGGAAGAATCAGAGATTCTGGTGACTGCCATTGTAGGAATGATCGGTATCCGGCCCACCATTGCAGCAATTAAAGCCGGTAAGGATATTGCTCTTGCTAATAAAGAAACACTGGTAACCGCAGGACATATCATCATGCCGCTTGCAAAAGAATGTGGTGTAAAGATCCTTCCGGTAGATTCCGAGCACAGTGCAATTTTCCAGTGTCTGAATGGAGAAAAACATGGTCAGCTGCATAAAATATTATTGACAGCCTCCGGAGGCCCATTCCGCGGCCGTAAACGTGAGGAACTTGAAAATATTCAGGTAGAGGATGCCCTGAAGCATCCAAACTGGGCTATGGGGCGAAAGATCACCATTGATTCCTCTACGTTGGTCAATAAGGGACTGGAAGCTATGGAGGCAAAATGGCTTTTTGATGTGGATATGGATCATATTCAGGTGGTGGTTCAGCCACAGAGTATCATTCATTCTGCAGTGGAGTTTGTAGACGGTGCAGTGATTGCACAGCTTGGAACACCGGATATGAAGCTTCCGATCCAGTATGCTCTTTATTATCCTGAAAGAAGATTTTTACCTGGAGAGCGTCTGGATTTCTGGAAATTAAAACAGATCACCTTTGAGGAACCGGATCTTGAAACCTTTACAGGACTAAAGCTGGCTTTTGAGGCAGCGAAACGGGGCGGAAATATTCCAACCGTTTATAATGCAGCCAATGAAAAGGCTGTTGCAAAATTCTTAAACAGAGAGATCCGCTATCTGGAGATTCCGGAGATTATCGGGGAGTGTATGGAACGCATTGAAAGAATCGATGCACCGAATGTGGATGAAATACTTGTTACAGAAGCCAATGTATATGAATTGATTGAGAGCAGGTGGTAGGTTGAGTATTATTGTTGCATTAATTATTTTTGGACTGTTAATCTTTTTTCATGAGCTGGGACATTTTCTCCTGGCAAAGAGGGGTGGGATCGGTGTCACATCCTTTTCATTGGGCATGGGCCCTGCGATTTTGAAAAAGAAGATCGGTGAGACAGAATATTGTTTAAGAATCCTTCCCTTTGGCGGTTCCTGTGCCATGGTGGGAGAGGATGAGGCTTCTGATGAAGAGAATGCCTTCAACAAAAAGGGAGTCTGGACCAGGATATCTGTTGTTGTGGCAGGACCGGTATTTAATTTTATCCTTGCCTTTCTTGGCGCACTCATCATGATCTTTTGCATCGGCATTGATAAGCCCTTTGTGGCAGAAACCATGGAAGGCTATCCGGCCTATGAGGCAGGAGTTCGTGCAGGAGATGAGATCATCTCTTTGAATGGACGCAATATCGGTGTCTACCGGGATGTGAGTATGTATATCCAGCTTCATCAGGGAGAAACGGTAGAGCTTGTTTACGCTCGGGATGGAAAACGCTATGAGACGGTGATCACACCGAAAATGAGTGAAGAAGGCTATTATCTCATGGGAATTACCGGTGGAGCCTATAGTAAATGTACGAATCCTCTGGAACTTATAAAATATGCAGGGGCAGAAGTAGGCTACTGGATCCATATGGTATTTGACAGCCTGAAGCTGATGGTTACAGGACAGGTGAAACGGGAAGACGTCGGAGGGCCTGTGCGCATTGTCGGCATGATCGGGGATACTTATGAGCAGAGTGCAGCCATCAGTAGCTTTGCAGTGTTTATCAATATGCTGAATATGGTGGTGTTTTTGTCAGCCAATTTAGGTGTTATGAACCTGCTGCCGATTCCGGCTCTTGACGGAGGACGTCTTGTCTTTTTACTCATTGAGGCAGTGACAGGAAAGAGGGTGCCGGAGGAGAAGGAAGGATATATTCATCTGGCAGGCTTTGCGGTACTGATGGGACTGATGGTCATGATCTTGTTTAATGATATTTCGGTGATGTTTTTTCAGAAATAGAAAATAGTGTCAAATATAAAAAGCATGAGGAAGCTGTTTCCCAATGCTTTTTATATTTTGATACCAAAAGCACCGTCAGCATTTCCCGTACCCCGCTCTAACAGTGTGATCAGTGCCTGTAAGGTTCTGGCTGTTTCTTCCTCCGTAGAAGGAGAGAGGATGTTGTCGATCTTTACCGTAAAAACAAT
>CALZFY010000093.1:0-7794 GCA_945786935.1 uncultured Lachnoclostridium sp. | reverse complement strand
TGACAGACCGTGTCATCGTTATTGAGATCAACCCAAGAACATCCCGTTCTTCAGCCCTTGCTTCCAAAGCAACCGGTTTCCCCATCGCTTTGGTATCCGCAATGTTAGCTGCCGGACTTACTTTAAAAGATATCCCATGTGGTAAATACGGCACACTGGATAAATATGTTCCGGACGGAGATTATGTAGTCATCAAATTTGCCCGTTGGGCATTTGAAAAATTCAAAGGCGTGGAGGACAAGCTTGGTACTCAGATGAGAGCCGTAGGTGAAGTCATGAGTATTGGTAAGACCTATAAGGAAGCCTTCCAGAAAGCGATTCGAAGCCTGGAGACAGGACGCTATGGTCTTGGACATGCCAAGAACTTTGACAGCTTATCCAAAGAACAGCTCTTAAAGATGCTCATTACACCGTCCAGCGAGCGCCACTTCATTATGTATGAAGCGATTCGTAAAGGTGCCACCAATGATGAGATCTTCGAGCTTACCAAAGTAAAACATTACTTCATCCAGCAGATGAGAGAACTGGTAGAAGAGGAAGAAGCTTTAATGAAATTCAAAGGCAGTCTTCCGACAGATGAAGCATTGATTTCTGCCAAGAAGAATGGCTTCTCTGATAAATACTTAAGCCAGATCCTTGAGATTCCGGAAGAGGATATCCGAAACAAACGTATCGAACTTGGCGTAGAAGAAGCTTGGGAAGGTGTCCACGTAAGTGGTACAGAAAACAGTGCTTACTACTACTCTACCTACAATGCAGAGGATAAGAACCCGGTATCCGAAGACAAGCCAAAGGTAATGATCTTAGGCGGCGGCCCGAACCGTATCGGTCAGGGTATTGAATTCGACTACTGCTGCGTACATGCAGCTCTGGCACTTAAGAAATTAGGCTTTGAAACAATCATTGTAAACTGTAATCCTGAAACTGTTTCTACAGACTACGATACCTCTGATAAATTATACTTCGAGCCATTAACTCTGGAAGATGTTCTTAGCATCTACAAGAAGGAAAAACCGGTTGGCGTTATCGCTCAGTTTGGTGGTCAGACTCCGTTAAACCTTGCTGCTGACCTGGAAAAGAACGGCGTGAAGATCTTAGGTACTTCTCCTGCAGTCATCGATTTGGCAGAAGACCGTGACCTGTTCCGTGCAATGATGGATAAACTGGAAATTCCAATGCCCGAATCAGGAATGGCAGTCAACGTAGCAGAAGCCATTGAGATCGCAAACAAAATCGGTTACCCGGTCATGGTTCGTCCTTCCTACGTTCTTGGCGGACGTGGTATGGAAGTTGTTTATGATGAAGAATCACTGACACAGTATATGAATGCTGCTGTTGGTGTAACTCCGGACAGACCGATCCTCATCGACCGCTTCTTAAATCATGCTCTGGAATGTGAAGCAGATGCCATCAGCGACGGTACCCATGCATTTGTACCGGCTGTTATGGAGCACATTGAGCTTGCAGGTGTTCACTCCGGTGACTCCGCATGCATCCTTCCATCCGTACACATTTCGGAAGAAAATGTAAAGACGATCAAAGAATATACACGCAAAATTGCGGAAGAAATGCATGTCAAAGGTCTTATGAACATGCAGTATGCCATCGAAAACGGCAAGGTATATGTTTTGGAAGCAAACCCGAGAGCATCCCGTACCGTACCATTGGTATCCAAGGTATGTAACATCCGCATGGTTCCGCTGGCAACAGAGATCATTACCTCTGAGCTGACAGGAAAACCATCTCCGGTTCCGGAATTAAAAGAACAGGTAATTCCAAACTACGGTGTGAAGGAAGCTGTCTTCCCATTCAATATGTTCCAGGAAGTTGACCCGATCTTAGGACCGGAAATGCGTTCTACCGGTGAAGTATTAGGATTATCTTCTTCCTACGGTGAAGCATTCTTCAAGGCACAGGAAGCGACTCAGTCCAAGCTGCCGTTAGAGGGAACCGTACTGATCTCCGTAAACAGAAAAGATAAAGCAGAAGTTGTGGAGGTTGCTCAGATGTTCCATGACAACGGCTTTAAGATCGTTGCTACAGGAAACACCTGCGATCTCATCACAGCAGCAGGCATCCCGGCAGAAAAGATTAAAAAGCTTTCTGAAGGACGTCCAAACACACTGGATATCATTACTAACGGTAAAGTTGATCTCATCATCAACTCTCCAATTGGTAAGGACAGTGTCAACGATGACAGCTACTTACGTAAAGCAGCTATCAAGGGCAAGATTCCTTACATGACTACCATTGCAGCAGCAAAAGCAACTGCAGAAGGTATCGCATATCTTAAGAAACACGGAAGCAGCGGTGTAAAATCTTTACAGGAATTACACAGCGAGATTCACGATAAATAAAACACTAGAAAGCACGCTCTGCGAGCTTTCTAGTGTCATGAACTATTGTAACCGCCCGGAAGTGGGCGGTTACTTGATTTAAGAAAACAGGATGGCTCAAAGGAACCATCCTGTTTTTTGTATTTACGAATCTATTAAAATGTTTTCTGAATATTTCCCCGGATTTTCTCTGAGATCATTTCATACTGTTCAATCTCTTCTTCAGAAAGGCCGGAATACTTAATCTGCAAATAAGAGGTCTTGGCTGCCAACAAATCTGATATCACAGGCTCTGCCTCATTTAAGATTTCATATTCCATTTTATCTTTTTCTTTCTTCTTTTCCAGTTCCTGCGGATCCTTCAGCCTCAGATATTTTTTAAGGATCAGTTTCTGGGCGGAAGCTATGAGCTTGATCTTGGAAATTCGGGTAATCTCAGACATTTCTTCCATGGTACACGCTTCATCGTTTTGGCTAAGATAAAACATTAACTTCACATCCTCAAAGGCCAGCTCATATTTGATAGCCACGGTTTCCAGATATCGGTCCAAAAGCCTGCTTTCCCGGTAAGCATCAAAGAGAATTCCATCTCCTTCCCTGACACTTAAGCTTAAGGAAATTCTCTCATCTCCCAGCTTCATACTGCTTGGCAGAATGGTCGGGCCTACGGAACCGTCGCCGGCAGCATCTACGAGGAAACGATAAACCTGCAGCCTGATCTTTTCATAGTCCTCTTCCTCGAACACATCCTTATAGAAATCATTGTAGCATTTGAACACCATTTTCTTCATCCGGATCGTCTTGGAAATACTGGTTCCCTGAGACGCTAAAGAACCCGGAGTTTTGACATAATAATAAATAGGTACTCGAAGTGCATAGACATTTTTTACATGGCGGATATATTCCATATTGAAAATAAAATCCTCACACCAGCTGATATCCTTATCCATGGAAAGACCATGATTCTTTATGATATCTCTTCGATACAGCTTGTTCCAGAGAACCCCGTAATAAAAATCTGCCGGCTTTTCCATCATCTGCAGGGCAAATTCCTCGCGGCTCATGACACCTTCCTCCCGGATATCACCTTTATGTGCCAGACGCTCCCCGATGACACGATAAAAATCTGCAATCACAAGATCACATTCATTTTCCATGGCAGAACGCACCAAAAGTCCGGTAGCATCCGGCGTGATCCAGTCATCACTGTCCAGAAACTGAAGATATTCTCCTCTTGCTTTGGAAATAGCCAGGTTTCTGCTGTCAGACACTCCGGAATTTTCCTTATGGATCACACGGACTCTTGCATCCTGTTTTGCATATTCATCGCAGATATGTCCGGATGAATCTTTGCTTCCGTCATCTATCAGTAAAAGTTCAAAGTCTTCAAAATCCTGTTTCAATACGCTCTCTATACAGCGTTTTAAATATTTTTCCGCATTATAAATGGGAATGATCACACTCACCTTTGGATTCATTTTCTAACACTTCCTTTAACCAATTAAAAGATATATAAAGTATAATGCATAACCAAGCAGCATGACAACCCCGGCAGGACGTTTTAATTTATTTTCCTTCATCACCGCAATCCATAAGAAAAGACCTGCTGCTAAAGTCACCGCACTGTCCACAATAAATCCTGTCTTAAAAGCAACCGGAGTGATGAGTGCTGTGGTACCTACCACAAATAAGATATTAAACACATTGCTTCCTACAATATTTCCGATAGCAATATCGGCCTTTCCCTTCTTTGCAGCAGTTACGGAGGTTACAAGCTCCGGCAGGGATGTACCAAATGCCACGATTGTCAAACCAATGAGACGGTCGTCCATACCAAACTTTGCCGCTATGATCGTTGCATTGTCTACAGTAAGATCACTACCAATGACAATACATGCAATACCAACCAACAGCATAAGGAGCTGCTGCCACAGCGGATGCATTTCCTCCTCCTCTTCTTCGGTTCCATTCTTGGCCATCCGGAAAAGATAAACAAAATAGATGAAAAAGAAGATCCACAAAACCATGCCTTCCCAGCGTTCGATTCTGCCGCCGGTAAATCCCAGAAAAGCCAACACAATGGTGATCACATGCATAAAGGGCATTTCCCATTTGACGGTAGATTTCTGTACCGGTACTGTAATAATTACCGAGGTGATTCCCAAAATCAGCAGCACATTTAAAATGTTGCTTCCCAACACATTTCCAATAGTGATGCCGGCATTTCCTGTAAGGGCTGCCGTAATACTGACAGCTGCCTCCGGTGCACTGGTACCCATGGCCACGATGGTAAGACCAATGACCAGCTGTGGGATTCCAAAACGAGCTGCAATTCCTGCAGCTCCATCCACAAACCAGTCTGCACCCTTGATCAGCATGACAAAACCAACGATCAGTAAAATAATTGCTAATAAAAAGTCCATCTTTTTTTCCTTTCTGCCTAAAAGCCAATGAACTGGACGATAAAAACTGCGGCTGCTGCTCCCACAGCTACCGTCAGAAGTCCCTTTTTGAAATAAGCTAAAACTACGGCTGTACCACAGCCTGCAACGGCACTGGGGTAACTTCCCGTGCTTGTAAAAATTGCAGGAAAAGTCATGGCTGAAAGCACCGCATAAGGCACATAATACAAAAATGATTTCACCCATACATTCGTAATCTTTTTCCGGAAGATTACCATGGGAAGCACTCTTACCAGATAGGTCACCAGCGCCATCACGGCAATTCCCGCAATCAAATATCCTGTACTCATTCCTGCTCACCTTCCTTTTCTTCTACCGGAAACAGCCATGCCGCAAGAAGACATACTGCAATGGTAATGAGTATGATCCTCCATCCTCCGGACAGGCTTTTGATCACCGGAAGATAAGTACACGCCACGCTGGCTGCAATGGCAGCCACCACAGTAAACAGTACATTTTTATGTTCTCTCGCAGGAGGTACGATGACTGCAATGAACATGCCATATAAAGCAATTCCCAGTGCATGGGAAAGTGCTTCCGGCATAAAAGAAGTAGCCACAGCTCCCACAAAGGTTCCTCCGGTCCATCCCACAACAGGCAGAATGATAAGTCCTGCCATATAAGCGGAGGTCAGTTCTTTTGTTCTTTGCATCGATACTGCAAAAATCTCATCCGTAATTCCAAAGGATACCGCCAGACGTTCCTTCATCGTCATGCCTACCTCCACCTTCTGGGACACGGAGATGGACATCAGAAAATACCTGAGATTGATGATCAGCATCGTAAAGCCGATCTCCACCAAAAGTCCCTGTGCCGCAAGAAGGTTCATCCCCGCAAACTGTCCCGCACTGGTCAGATTCGTCAGAGAAATGACAACTGCCGCCCAGACCGGCACTCCTGACAGTACCGCTGTCAGGCCAAAGGCCATGGATACAGAGAAGTATCCAAGACAAATGGGAATCCCGTCACGGATTCCCTCTAAAAATTCCTGTTTTTTCATTTGTATTTTTCCTCTTTTATCTTGACAAAATACCTCGTTGTCTGGTGACTACCGGATCGTTCTCTCAGGTACGATAAAAATAAACACAAGAGAACTGATTAAAAGCATATAAGGATAAGTCAGGTTCGGTAAAATCTGAAATGCACTGACTTCACATCCCAGCTCCACTGCCGCTGAAACTGCTACCAGCATCTGCGCACCATAGGGAATAATCCCCTGGAAAATACAGGAGAAGGTATCCAAAATCGATGCTGCCTTTCTTGGAGAAATACCGTAATTTTCAGACATCTCCTTTGCAATAGGGTTCGCCATCACAATGGCTACCGTATTATTGGCAGTTGCAATGTCCATGGCTCCAACCAAAAGTCCCATACCAAGCTCTCCGCCTTTTTTCCCTTTGAATACTCGTTTGATCAGGTTTAAAAGTGCCTCGAATCCGCCATACTGTGCAATGAGGGCACAGATTGCAGACACTAAGATGGCGACCATGGTTGTTTCAAACATTCCCGCGGCACCAGATCCCATATTCGCCAGAAGATCTGTAGCTTGGGTAGCACCTGTAGCCAGCATGATAAAGGAACCGCATGCGATACCGATGAGCAGCACCACAAATACATTGATTCCAATGATTCCTCCTGCCAATACAAGTACATAAGGAATGATCTGAATCAGGTTATAATCACCTGCAACCGCTTCTCCCACATTTGCCCCGAAGGACTTCACAAACAGAATTACCAGAGTAACCAGTGCTGCCGGAAATGCGATCCAGAAGTTTTCACGGAATTTATCCTTCATGGCACAGCCCTGTCCATTACAGGCTGCAATGGTCGTATCGGAAATGAATGACAGGTTGTCTCCAAACATGGCACCGCCCACCACAGAACCGATGCAAAGCGGCATATCAAAGCCGGTGCTGTTTGCCAGTGCAACTGCAATGGGTGTGATCAAAGTGATGGTACCTACAGACGTTCCCATGGCTACGGATACGAAAGCACTTACGACAAAAAGCACCAATACAGAAAATCTTGCAGGAATGACAGAAAGCATAAAATACGCGACACTTTCTGCACTGCTTCTGCCTACCACGCCTACAAAAATACCTGCGGTCATAAAGATGAGGATCATCGTAATGATATTCTTATCCCCCACACCCTTTGCAATAACCTCCAGTTTTTCATCGAAGCTAAGCTTCGGATTCTGCAGGCATGCCACCAGCAGTGCCACCAAAAATGCTACGACGATGGGAATGTTATAAAATCCCATAGGAATTTTTAACACATACTCAAATAAAATCCCAAGCCCAAGATACATTACCAAAAACACGCCGATGGGCAACAGCGCTTTAAAATTATTTTTCTTCATTTGTTTCCCCTTGTCCCTAAATCTCCTGTTGTTTCCTATATCATTTTCCAGATATCACAGTATTTTAACACAAAAAAGAGGGCATTACTACCCTCTTTCAAAAGCAATTCACTACACAATTTTGCAGACATCGATCCAGCTGATGTAATTTGAATATTTCTCCAGTTCCTCCAGCGTAAGTTCAATGGCACTGTTGGAGCTTCCGCAAGCCGGAAACACCGTCGTAAACCGTTTAAGAGAAACATCCAGATAGGTTTTCACACCTTCGTTGACTGCAAAAGGACACACACCGCCCACGGCATGTCCGATCATCGGCTCCACCTCTTCAGAGGACAGCATTTTCGCTTTTGCTCCAAACTGTGCTTTATATTTTGCGTTATCAATCTTTGCATCTCCTGCTGCAACGATGAGAACCGCCTCATCCCCTACACGAAAAGACAATGTTTTTGCAATGCGGTTTTCTTCACAGTTCAAAGCCTTTGCTGCCAATGCTACCGTTGCACTGGAAATATCAAATTCCTGTATACGTTTTTCTATTCCTTTTGTACTAAAATAATCCTTTACTCTTTCAATTGACATTTTTCTCTTTTCCCTATCCTTTCTACCTGTTCATAACAACCTGTTTTTTTAATTC
>CALZFY010000092.1:0-7991 GCA_945786935.1 uncultured Lachnoclostridium sp. | reverse complement strand
AGGCCAAAATCTGTAATGTTGAAGTCGCAGGCATGTAGTCTCTTCCATACATGATGTAGATGATCCATTTTCCACCGAGAGTCATTACCAATGCAACTGCAATACCAATCCAGATAATTGCTGCATAAAGACGCTTTAACTGTTTTATATATTCTCTCTCATTAACACTTTTACTGGAAATAATCACCGGCCTTGCCGAGTTAATAAATGCCATTAAAACAAAGCTCCACATGGTGGCTATTTTTGCCGCTGCTGTATAGTAACCCACAGCCGTGTCATCCATCAGCTGTTTTAGCATAATCTTGTCCATTTCTCCATAAATTGTTGACATTAACCCGGACAAAATAAAATGATAGCTGATTTTAAGCATCTCCTGGCCTGCTGCGTAGGAAACACTCAAACTCTGGCCTTTACTTTTTCTATAGCTCCATACCAACGCTGCTGCAACTACCATTGCTTCCAGGGTTGTAGAAAAGGCAAACCACTCCACACTTTTTCCCAGTGCCAGAATTGCAATTTTATAAACAGCCATCACCACATAAGCCAGGGACTGGATCTTTACGCTAACTGATGACTCCAATCGGGACTGATACCAGTAGTGGATCATTTCAAAGGAATGAAATACCAGTGATAAGCTTTGTAAAAAAGCAATCTTTACTGTAAGTAAATCTCCATCATCTATCACATAGATAAGAGCGGTCATTACAATTGTTGAAAAAAGACTGGTGCATACCCTGAAGAAGATGGTCGTTCCCAGAATCTCTCCCTGTCTTTCCTGATGATCCAGTAAGTCCTTTACAATGGTACTGGTATAGCCCAGCTGACATATTACCGAGAAGAAAGATACAAAGGATGCGGTGTAGCCAATAATTCCATAATTAGAAGGTCCCAAATATCTGGCAGTCAGCATTCCCACGACCAGGGTCAGCCCCATCTGAAATACCTGACCGCCAATGATCCATATGGAGTTAGAGACCATTCGATTGCCTAATAATTTATTTTTTATTCTTTTTAACATTATTATCTTTATTCAAACTCATTCAGAGCACTGATCACCTTTGTCTGTTCATCTTCTGTCATACCATTGTACATTGGGATGGATAATACTGTTTTGGCATATGCTTCAGTAATTGGAAATGCTCCTTCCTGGTATCCCAGATAACCATATGCTTCTGATAAATGTGGCGGAATTGGATAATGAATAATTGTACCAATTCCTTTCTCATTTAAATACTCAATGAGGCGGTCTCTTTCTGCACATCGAATCACAAACTGATGCCATACTGCAGTACATTTTTCTCTGACCTTTGGCATCATAATCTTTGGATTTTGGATTTCTGCGGAATATCTTTCTGCAATACGAATCCGTTCTTCCTCGATTGCTTCCACATGATTTAAACGAACTCTTAAAAGACCTGCCTGGAGCTCATCCAGTCTGGAATTAGCACCCACGATTTTATTATAATAGCGTTTTTCACTTCCATAGTTTCTAAATACCCGGAAGTCCTCTGCAATCTGATCATCATTCGTTACGATGGCACCTGCATCTCCAAAAGCCCCGATATTTTTGGAAGGATAGAATGAGAAGCAGCCGATATCTCCAAAGGTACCTGTCATCTTTCCATCAAAGCATGCCCCATGGGACTGTGCACAATCTTCCACAAGTCTTAAATTATATTTTTTGCAGAGAGCCAAAACATCATCCATCTTGGAAGCCTGTCCGTAGAGATGAACCACTAAAATTGCCTTTGTCCTATCTGTAATCTTCTCTTCCAGTTTCTTTGTATCAATATTAAAATATTCATCCGGTTCAATAAAGATGGGAGTGGCACCATTCATGGTAATCCCCATAACACTGGCAATGTATGTATTCCCCTGCACCAAAACTTCATCTCCGGGGCCGATACCTAACACCCTGAATGCAATCCACAGAGCATCCAGACCACTGGCAAGTCCCACACAATGCTTTGCTCCCGTATAAGCTGCAAATTCCTTTTCAAATCCCTTTACTTCATTACCGAGGACATACCAGCCACTGCGAAGCACATCCAAAGCCTTTTGTTCAAATTCTTCCTGATATTGTTCAAATCCTCTGTCGAGTCTGTTTGGCATAATTTTTTCCATATGGTTTCCCTCTTTTCTGTTTTTAGACACACTCTTCCATATTCGTTTCATTTTAACATGAAATAGTATGCAGTGCAAGACTTTGCACAGACTACTCTCCTTTTCTATTTTTCATTTTTTATTTTTCATGATATTTCTCTTTGCTTTCTTATCTGTGTATATGTATAATATTAATATACTTATTCTTCAGGAGTCATTTATGCTTGAACATTTTACAAATAAATTTATTAACAAAAATACTTATACTATTTTAGTATATATTTCCATTGCCCTTTTGTCGATTTCTGACAGTGGTATACAACTTTTGATTCTCACCGAAATCGGACCTGGAAGCCGCACATTGAGGCTGATCGCCATGTGGTTGTTACTGACTAAGGTACTTCTTACCCGATACAGTAAAAAAGAATTTTTTATTTTAACTCCAATTACCATCCTTGCATTATATAACTATACTATCTCCGGAAATATTTATGGTGTTTACACCATCCTCGTGATTGCCTGCATAAAGGATGTGGATTTTTCCATACTTTTTAAAGTGTTATTTTACAGCACTTTTTTTGCTGTGTTATTTGTCGGCGCATTATCCTTCTTTGGTATCGGAAGTCCCATACAGCTTACTGAAGACTTCGGCCGTGGTGTGGTAGAAACTCGTTACTGTTTTGGATTATTCCATCCAAACATCTGGCATCAGGCCATTGGCAGATGTGTTATCTTCGCCTGTATCGGATACTATAAGCAGTTAAATATCGTACATCTACTGATATTATTTGTATTTAACTACTTTGTTTATCGGATGTCTGTATCCCGTACCGGCCTGATTGCTGTATCTGTTTTCCTGATCCTTCTCATTTTCTATAAGTATTTAGCAAGGTTTATGCACACCCTATTCGTTAAAATTTGTGCAATTTGCTGTATGCTGGGTGTTTATGGTACGTATATTTATTTTGCCTATAAGCTTACCGGAGAGTATCATCTTCCTGCGGAACTTTTTAATTGGAAAATCTCCACCGGAAGACTCCGTCAGGCTGTAGATTTTCTCTCCACACACCCGGTCCGGTTATTTAGCAGTCGTTTTCCTGATGACGGCACCTTATTTGACTGCGGATTTTTCAGACTTTTCTATGAATGCGGATATCTTTGGACAGGACTTTTTTTTCTGTCTCTATTTGCACTTGTTCTGTTAGCCATGAAATACAATTGGGACATCGTCATTCCTGTAGCTGTTTATTTTATTTTCTGCAGCCTATATGAGTTTTCCCCTGTAACACGCCCTACCTACAATATTGTAACTTTTTTCCTGCCGATGCTAATTTTTCCTTCATTAGGCAAGCAATTGGAAACATCTACGATAACTTCCCGAAAAAAAGAAAATCCAGCACTCTGACTTTCTTTATGAGCCAAATACTTACAAGAGTTACTGCACTCATAGCTCCAAAGCTGACTATGACAAATACAAATCCTTCCAATGTATAGAAGTCATATTGTTTATTTCCAAAATTTAACATATTTGCAAAGTGATAATGAATCACATATATTTCCAGTGTGTATTCTCCAAGTTTTGCAAATATGTTTTTTATTTTCCCGTCTTTCCAACAAAGTACTCCGTAAATCATAGCAATACTTCCAAGGACGGATGCCAGCATTTGCGTAAGCATCTCCGGTCTTGTTTCCATGGAGTTTAGGTTTTTTGTGATTACTAAATATGCAAAAGCAACTGTCATTGCGCAAACGGCTGCTTTTACGCCCCAACTGTTTTTACAATCAATTTTCCCGGGAGCCTTGGTTTCCCAGCATAGAACATATTTACCATAGTTACCTGTAATGTATCCCAGCATATAAAATGGCACATAAAGAATCGTCAGGCTTGGGCTGAGGAAGCTGCTTCCTGTTACGATTTGCCCTACCAGTATCACACAGAACAGTCCATATACTGTCCAGAAGAGTAACTCAGACAATAAACGATTCTTTTCTCTCAATTTTCCTGCCGCCAGCTGTGCCGTATAGACAAAAAAAGTCAGGATAAAGAGCACCGCCAGAAACCATAAGCCATAATCCAGTTGTACAAAAACTGTTTTACATGCTTCTATGAGATTTCCCGGATGCATGATGGTAAGCCACACAAAAAAAGGCACCAAATAGGAGGTGGCACGTTTTCCCAGGACTTTTCCATAGGTTTTTAAATCTGATATTTTCCTGCCCTGCCCGCACAGATAACCACTGATGATCATAAACAGGGGCATCTGCACCGCACGGATGGCATCATAAAGGTATGGATCTTCCATATGGTTGTGCACAAATACGCGCCCCAACATCACCAATACAATGGCAATTCCTTTGATGGCATCAATGGATATATTTCTTTCTTTCACATTCTTTCTCCAACTCTTTCTTGCATATACTTCTGATTCTCAGGGAATTCCTTTTCGTCATTTTTTTCCAATTGACTTTTTGTTTTTTATTTCAATAGTATATAATTTCCTTTTTGTTTCAAGATTGTATATTCTTGCAAGCTTTCCTTCTTTTCTTCATATCGATCCTTACTGATATAGAGCACCGCATCGTTGTCTTTTAGAAATGCCTCCGTACCGCCGTCCTCGCATCGGAAATCTCCTGAAATCTCTGCAAGGAATCTTACATGCTGATTCCAGATGGTTCCATCTTCCTTTTCCTGAGGGGCATCAATATAGGCTGTCACACAGGCATAGTCACTGTCACGTTCCACGCTCTCTGCAATAAAAGTCTGAAGTTCATCTCCATGAATCTCTCTTACTGCATAGAGATAGGTGTCATACATTTTCGTACAAATCAGAGCTACAAAGAACACTGCTACCACCACTTTTAAGAGGAGTGCCCGCAGTTGATCTTTTGCAAGTTCTTCAGTGAGAAATTTTCCTACAAAGATGGCCGCAATCATAAACAGCGGTATAAAAATCGGATACCCATACCACACCAGCTTTGTAGATACTGCGGAAAAGAACAAAAACGGGACAATGAGCCACAGGCCGTAGCCGATGATTTCCTGTCTCTTTTCTGCTGACAGTTCTTTGTTCCTCATTACCCTGACACCATAAAAGCACGCTCCTACAGCAACGGTAATGAGTAAATACGGATAAATCCTGTCAAAATCTTTGAAATATGCTTCATAATAAAACCAAAAGTTCCCTGCATGTCCTTCCGAAGCACTGCTGCTGCGGCTTAAAAGATCTGTAAAGAGCATTTCACGAAAGAAAGCAAATCCATCCTGACTAAATCTTCCAACAAACCAGCTTCCAAGAGGAATTAAAAATGATAAGGTAAAGTACAGCCATTCTTTCGGTTTGATTCTCTTAATTTCTCCTGTAAGAATCAGATAAAGGCCACCGATTGCCGCGATGACACCCGCATGAAAGCTCTTGGTGAGGAATGCACAGGCAAAGCAGAAGCCGCAGATATATAGCCTGGAATGCTTCTTAGGTATCTCCAACATGGCAAGCATGGCAAATACAAAAAACATTAAAAACAGCGCATCAGCATCCCCGCTTCTGGCACAGTGAAAACCAAGTACATAGTAGTTACAGCATAAAAAGCACATGCCAATTAAAGAAGTCAGTTTATGATATTTCTTCAGAAACAGCCCGATAGCTATACAGGTTAAAAGGTATGCACAGGCGGAATAAAACCGAAGTCCTGTGACCGAATAGCCAAATAACTGAAAGCCCAGCATGATTCCATAAAAACTAAGAGGCGGCTTTAGATTCCAGTAATCCGGTTCATAGCCAAAGGTATTGACGATGTAATTCCCATTCTGCATCATCTCATAGGCGCTGACTCCATGCCTCGCCTCATCCCAGGAGGATACATAGGCTATGTCTAAGCATCGAAAGCACAAAAAGGCCGTGACTGCCACCATTCCCGCAAAAAAGAACCAGTAGTATTTTTCTATGAAGTTTAAGATTCCGTCGTATAGTTTCTTCACAATTAACCTCTAATTCCTGCCTTTTCTAAAATCACATCTACCACAGCTTCTGCTGCATGTCCATCATCGAAATATCCGATAGTCTTTAAATACTCATCACATTTTTTCTCATATTCCGCCTCGTCGAAGTTCAGAATATAGTTTTCCAGTTCATCATTGTTAAATGCAAGATCAAAGGGAAGCTCATCCAGAGTAAAATAATAATCCTTTACCTTCTTGATCTTCTCATAATCCTCTGCATATAGAAATCCCGGACGTTTCAGCATCAGATAATCAAAGGCGCAGCCAGAATAATCGCTGATGATCATGTCACAGGCAACTAAGAGCTCCTGCATGTTTTCATACAGAGTTGCATTGCAGATATGCTCTCCGGTACTGACCTCTCCTGCTGATGCCGCACAATTGGGATGAAGACGCACCAGCAGATACCACTCTCCATCAAATCGTTGATGCAGGGCCTTTAAGGTACGTTCATAATCCAGATTGTACATATCCGTGCTGCGGTCATCCCGGTAGGTTGGCGCATACATCACAAGCTTCGCATTCTCCGGAATATGGAATCGCTCCAGTACCTTTTTCCGGATTGGTGTAGGATCTTTGAAATACAGATCGTTTTTTGGAATCCCCTTCTCCAGCAATGGTCCATCATACCAGAAAGCTCTGTGATAGAGGTCAGAACACCACTGACAGCAGGATAAAAACAGGTCAATCCGCTTGGAATCCGCCTTTGCATAGTCCTGATATTCTTTGGAAATGGAATGTGCCACATCCAGTTCCACTTTTTTTAATCCGGGACCTCCATGCCAGGTCTGAATATAATACTGTTCCTTCCGCTTGATCAGAAAATGTTGTTTTCTCGTATTATCCACCCAGAATTTTGCTGTTGCCATATGATAAGCAAAAGCAAAGGTATTGGGTCTTACCGGCTTGATTCCCGCCGGCAGGGGACTTTTTGTATCCTCCAGCATCCAGTACATTTCAAAGCCAAGGTCACGACGCAACAGTTCTTCTGCGATAAATTTTGGATTATCCCCAAAGCCGCCGCCGTAAAAGTTTCCAAATACTATCTTTTTCGTTTTTAACGGAAAATGCACGAAAAGATGCCATGCAAAATGCATCAGCATCTCGTGAAAGCCCATATAGATTTTGTGTCCCTGCATCAGTGTTTTATATAACCATGGCTTTGATTTAATCCATTGAATCATTTTTTATTTCCTTCAAATTTACTTCGCTCCATGCCATAATGATAAAAATATTAATACAAAATTATCCTTAAGGTATTTTAATGTATAGTTTCTTAACAGTTTAACCAGCTAGTGAAGTCAAAGTATTCTTCCATAACAGTCTTATCTGTGATTGGATTTTTCTGCAGGTAATATCCCACTTCCTCTTCCCCCTCATATGGAGGCAAAAAACAGGCATATGGAATATCCTCATATTTATGGGAAGTAAAGATGACTCTGTTTCTGCACGGCACTTCCCCCAGCTTTAAAATATCCTCTCTGCCAATTCCATCCCGCTCACTCATGAGGATAAACAGATTATCCCTGTTGACCCTCTTTTTTCGACTTTCCCATTTTTCCCTTGCCTCTTCCTCAGAGGTATAATGGTTAAACCAGATTTTGATATCACCACATTCTGCTACCGGGTAGCCCACGTCCGTCTCGATGAACTTCAATTCCTGTGCCAGATAATGATCCAGATCTGATACAAATTTCAGAAAATCATTCTGCTCAATCCAAAGATTGATGGTGGGGCTTAAAAAAGGATGATTGTACCGGTGGTAAATAATCCCCGCTGCGCAGTTGCAGGACAAAATCGTAAAGTCCCTATTTTTTAGTTCCTTTCTCATTTTTCCTGCGTACAAAAGAGTTGCAATGGGCTCTCTTACATGTGCCCAGAACTTATCCCG
>CALZFY010000091.1:0-8194 GCA_945786935.1 uncultured Lachnoclostridium sp. | reverse complement strand
CACTTTATCTCTTATATTTTGCTACTCACAGCCCGGGAGGCGGGTGTTGCACCACGTAGCGTCAAGCGGAAGAGTCCGAGAATCCATTCTTAGAAACACTCCGCGAAACAGGCTCTCCTGTGAGCGGCTAGTGTTTCTTGAATTAGTCGAGGAGGATGGAGCCTGCGAAGTGGGGTAACACCTGTCTTTCGGGGCGTCAGTTGAGAGTGAAGAGTTAAAATTGATGAACTAAAGGGTGATATAGCTCACGTTGATAACATGAGATAGACATTTTCCGAAAAATACCATATAATTAGTTAACACTATCAACTACGATTGGAGACAGATTATGGAAAAAGCTAAAGTTTATTTCACCAACCTGCGTGCAAAAAACAATGATAACCTTCAGCAGAAGCTGGAACGTCTGATTCGTAAAGCCGGAATCGGCGATATTGATTTTGACGGCAAATATGCTGCCATTAAAATTCATTTCGGAGAACCGGGAAACCTGGCATATCTTCGTCCTAACTATGCAAAAACTGTGGTAGATGTGATTAAAAGCCTCGGCGGCAAGCCTTTCCTTACCGACTGTAATACATTATATGTAGGCGGCCGAAAAAATGCGCTTGACCACATTCAGAGTGCCTACGAAAACGGATTCAATCCTTTCGCAACGGGCTGCCACATTCTCATCGGAGACGGTTTAAAAGGTACGGATGAAGTTTATGTTCCGGTAGAAGGCGGCGAATATGTAAAAGAGGCAAAAATCGGCCGTGCCATCATGGATGCGGATATTTTTGTAACACTGACCCACTTCAAAGGCCATGAGATGACCGGCTTCGGCGGCACCTTGAAAAACATTGGTATGGGCTGCGGTTCCCGTGCCGGTAAAATGGAAATGCATTCCGCAGGAAAGCCTTACGTCAGTGAAAAACGCTGTATCGGCTGTGGTGCCTGTGTAAAGATCTGTGCTCATGGTGCTCCGTCCATCACTGACCGCAAGGCATCCATTGACCAGAATAAATGTGTAGGCTGCGGCCGCTGCATCGGTGTCTGTCCAAAGGATGCAGTAAAACCGGCGGAAGATGAATCCTGTGACATCCTGAACAAAAAGATTGCAGAATATTCCAAAGCAGTTGTGGACGGACGCCCTGCTTTTCACATCAGCCTTGTGATGGATGTTTCTCCAAACTGCGACTGCCATGCAGAAAATGATCTGCCAATCGTTCCGGACGTCGGAATGTTTGCCTCCTTTGACCCGGTTGCCTTAGACGTTGCCTGTGCGGATGCAGTCAATGCCCAGCCAATCATTCAGGGAAGTGTCTTAACAGACCCTGACCATGAAGGACATCAGCATGAATGCCACGACCACTTCCATTTTTCCCATCCAAATACCGACTGGAAGGTTTGCATTGAACATGCGGAAAAGATCGGACTTGGCACCTCAGCATATGAGTTAATCGAGGTAAAATAAATTTCCAGAAATTTTTAAAGTTACATATAAAAAAGGTCTCGAAGCAATATTAACTGCTTTGGGACCTTTTTCATGATTACATTCTAAGCATCAGTTCTTTCGATATAACTTTTCCATTCTCCAGATACATTCTCGGAACACGCTTGCTGACCGCACACACCAGCTCATAGGGAATGGTTCCGGCCATTTCTGCCATTTCTTCCAGTGGATTTTCCTCTCCGAAAATTTCTACCACATCGCCCACATCCACCTGGGGTTTTCCGGTCAAATCGATCATGGACATATCCATACAGATTTTTCCTCTGACAGGTGCTGCTCCCTGAGAGGTCATCAGGTGATATCTGTTAGACAGACAGCGTAAAAATCCATCTGCATATCCGTAAGGCACCACACCGATTCTGGCAGTATCCGTCGTTGTATAAATTCCTCCATAGCCGATTTTAGTTCCTGCGGGATAGATTTTGATGGTACTGATCGTTGTCTTCATGGACATTACCGGTCTTAGTCCTATCTTTTTCGCATGCTCGCCATACCCGTACAAAAGAAGTCCCGGACGTACCATATCAAGATAAGTTTTCGGATAATCCACAGTAGCACCGGTATTGGCACAGTGCCGGAGCAAAAATTTCTTACCGGTCTTTTTTTCCACTTCCCGGATCACATTCGTAAACAGTTCAAACTGGTGCTCTGTATATTTGATACTCTCCTCATCCGGCTCATCAGCCACTGCAAAATGAGTAAAGATTCCTTCCGCGTACAGATTAGGAAGGCTGCAGACATGCACAATACCCTCTACGCCATGCTGGAAATAATCCCCCTCACAAATGTGTCCAAGCCGGGACATTCCTGTGTCCACCTTCACATGTATTTTTAAGGTTCCGCCACATTTTACTGCTTCCTTACTGTATTCTTCAGCCTTTGCCACACAGGTAACTGCCTGAGTGATATCGTATTTAATCAACCGGTCTACCTGTTCCTTCGGGGTATGACCCAAAATCAAAATCGGCATAGTGATTTCATTATTCCGAAGCTCCATGGCCTCATCAATACTGCTGACTGCCAGATAATCGGCTCCCAGCTGCTGAAGCTTTTTTGAGATCATAACAGAACCATGTCCATAGGCATCTGCTTTCACGACCCCCAGAAATTTTACGTCTTTGCCGATATATTCTCTGATTTTCTCATAGTTCCAGGTCAGGGCATCCAGATTGATCTCTGCCCAGGTTCTTCTCAATGTTGACTCCATACTACAAACACTCCTTGAGTTCCTGATAGACTCTTCCAATGGGAAGCCCTACCACATTATAGTAATCTCCCTCAATTCCTTTCACATGAATGGCAAAATCCCCCTGAATTCCATAGGCTCCTGCCTTGTCAAAAGGATCTCCGGTGGCAATATATGCACGAATTTCTTCTTCACTCATGGGATAGAGATACACATCCGTCTTTTCTGCAAAAGTAATGATTTTACTGTTTTTTCCGGTACGGATGATGGTTACTCCGGTATACACCTGATGACAGTCTCCGGCAATTTCCGAAAGCATCCGGAATGCTTCTTCTGCATCCTTTGGTTTTCCCATAATCTGCTCACCTTTTGCAACAATGGTATCTGACCCGATGACAATATATTCCTCCGTCCGGGCGTCAGCAACCCCTTTTGCTTTTTGAAAGGATAACTCCTGAACCACTTCCCAGGGAAATGACTTTGTAATGATTTCCTCCCCCTTTGCCGGGATCACTTCAAATTCCATACCGATCTTTCCAAGAAGCTCCTTCCTTCTGGGAGATGCGGATGCCAAAATCAACTTCATATATATTTCCTTATACTATAATTCTTTATATTCTCCCTCAATGGCACCATCTTCATCAAACATATCCTCAGCTTCCTCTTCATATTTTTGGAAACGTCTGATAGATTTTGAGAATTTACCAACAAGTAAGAGATTGGATAACCCGTCATAAATGAGACATGCACCGGTAATCCTCATGAGCATATCTATGGTTCCAAAAGGATTGCTCATGATCACAACGCCAAGGACGATGGTAATTGATGCAATAATGATGGAAATCCACCATCTGTCTGCTTCATATTTCCGAAGCTCCATGGCCTGTCCCAGATCAGAAATGCCGTGATAGATTAACAGCACACCGAATACGATGGGAATAATTGACAAAAGTCCCCATGGATTCAGCAAAATATAGATTCCCAGGATTAAAAACAGAAGTCCTAAAATCAGATCCAGCTTGTAAAACCAGGATAACAGACCTCCCCGGATATGGGATATTAAAAATCCAATGCCGGTAACCAGCACGATCACGCCTACCGCCTGGCACACAAGTGTCAGCGAGGTATCCGGATAGACCATCAGTACAATGCCAAGAATGATACATAGTACTGCGGAACCTAAAATATTCGTTTTAATACTTTTCAGAAAATCAAGCACTTTTTCAGCCTCCTATCTGTACATGCAGCCCTGTTGTCCGGGCAACGGTCAATAGTTCATTCATTTTTTCCATTGTTGGTGGCTCGATATGTGCCATCAGGTATTCTCTTCCAAGTCCCTCATATTTGTCTGACCCCAGTCTGTGATACGGGAGCAGGTGATGTTCTTTCACACCCTTCAGACTTCTTGCAAACTGGGAAATCTGTAAAATTTCTTCCGGCGTATCATTAAAGGTCGGAATTACCGGTGTACGGACGATCAGATGAGCACCTTTGTCTGTAAGCTTTTTCGCATTGGAGAGAATCCTTTCATTGGATTGTCCTGTAAAAAGTCTGTGCTTGGCACTGTTCATATGCTTGATATCCATTAAAAAGGTATCCGTAAATGGTAATATCATATCTTCAATCATTTCAAAGGATGCAAACCCTGTGGTTTCAATGGCAGTCGTAATTCCTGAAGCCTTTGCCGCCTGTAAAAGCGCAGATGCAAATGCAGGCTGCATCAGACACTCTCCTCCGGAAAGTGTAATTCCTCCGCCGCTTCTTCGAAACTGTGGAAGGTCTTTCAAAACTTCTTCCATCACCTCTTCCACTGTCACATCCCGTCCCATGACCTTTTCTTCCCCTGCTACCTGCATAACCTGAATAGACCGGGACTGGGATTCCGGATTGCAGCACCATTTGCATCTTAAGGGGCAGCCCTTTAAAAATACAATGGTTCTGATTCCCGGACCGTCATGAACCGAATATTTCTGAATATCAAAGATTCTTCCTTTTTGAAGCATGAGATCTTCCATGGTAATCTCCCTAGAATCCCTGTGTTGTTCTATTGATGATATCGTCCTGCAGGGATTTTGATAATGTCGTAAATAATGCACTATAGCCGGCAACACGAACACAAAGTGTCTTATAGTTTTCCGGATGTGCCTGTGCATCTAACAAAAGTTCACGGCTGACAACATTAAACTGTACATGCATACCCTTCTGGTCAAAGTAAGCACGAAGATAAGATGTGAACTTTCTAAGTCCTTCCATACCGCTAAGTGCTGATGGATGGAATTTCTGGTTAAACAGTGTTCCGTTGGAAGCAATGCCATGATCCAATTTAGCTACAGAGTTGGCTGTTGCTGTCGGGCCGAGAACATCTTTACCGGATACCGGACCTACACCATCCGCCACCGGTGTATTGGCAAGACGCCCATCCGGAGTTGCACCGGTCTGTGCACCTAATGGCACATTGGCAGATACCGGGTAAAGTCCTGCCTGATAAATGCCTCCACGGGGATTCTTATATCCTAACAATGGTTTTGTATAGGTATAGGCAACATCTCTTGCAAACAGATCCACGGTTTCATTGTCATTACCGTATTTTGGAACTTTGTCAATCATTGCACGGATTTCTTCAAAACGGGCTTTCTTTGGATGGTTCAGGCTATCTTTCATCACCTGCTGACAGATCACGGCAATTTCATCTTCTCCCACATTCTGTCCTGCAGCGGCCAGCTGTTTTGCGATTTCCATCGTTACTTCCTTTGCTTTTGTTGTACCAAAGCCCTGCCCGAAGTTATAATCCAATGCTTCTTTTAATTCTTCAATAGTAATTTTCTTTTCTTCATATACCAGCGTCCTGATCGCATATAAAGAGTCGGTCATATTGGCAATTCCGAAGCCCTGCGGACCTGTGAAATTATAAACTGCTCCGCCTTCCTGTAACGATTTACCACGCCCCAGACAATCTTCGATCATAGAAGACTGGAATGGTAGCGGGCATCTCTCTGCATGAGCCAAATCAATTGCATTGTCCGCATTGACCATTAATTTAATAAAATATTCCATCTGTGCTTTATAAGCATCATAGAATTGTTCAAAGGTTTTAAACTCAGATACCTCTCCTGTTTTTAAACCAACCTGTTCTCCTAATTCAAAGCCGTTACAAAATACCATTTCCAGTGGACGGCACATATTAAAGAAGGCTGCATCATGCCAGCCATCCGTCTTACCCGGTACAGAAGGCTCTACACATCCAATGATATTATAGGAACGGGCATCCTCCAAAGAGACACCTCTGCTCATCATCGCCGGAATGATCACTTCATCATTATAATAAGCCGGAAGACCAATTCCTGTACGTGTCAGGGCTGCCGCCTTAAGCAGCAGTTCATCCGGTGTCTTGTTCCATACACGGACAGAAAGAGATGGTGCAGGAAGCATGACATGGAAAGAAGCTTCAATACACATAAAAGAAAGATCATTAGTTACATCATTTCCTTCTTTATCCTGACCGCCTACAATTAAGTTCTGGAACAGGCTGTATCCTGCAAATCCCTCTGCACTGGCTGCATCACGTACTTTGTTAAGGTCATTTAATTTGATCCAGATACAGTCAATGAGTTCCTGTGCAAATTCTCTTGTAATCTTTCCTTCTTCCATATCCTTCTGATAATAAGGATACATGTACTGATCAAAACGTCCCGGGGAAATGGAGTGTCCGCTGGACTCTGTCTGAAGAAGCATCTGCACAAACCAGAAGGACTGGCATGCTTCATAAAAGCTTTCTGCAGGCTTTGCCGGAACCTTTGCACAGTTTTCAGCGATTTTTAACAGTTCCAGCTTTCTGGCAGGATCTGTTTCCTTCTTTGCTTCTTCCAGAGCCAGAAGAGCATATCTGTGTGCATAATGAATGGCAGCCTGACAGCTCATGATCGCTGCACGTAAAAATGCCGCACGCTTTCCGTAATCGCCATCGCCTATATCCAGTTTATCTAATTCTGCCTGTGCTTTCGCAATGATTCCTTCATACCCAATGGCTAAAACTTCATCATATTTTACAGTAAAATGTCCGATACCGTTGTAAAAATAGTTTCCCGGTGTGAACATATTATGCTTCATCGCAGTGAGAGTTTCGGGCTCCATATAGGAAGTTGCAAGTTCACTGGTCGTTTTGCCGCCCCAATATTTATATGCTTCATGAAGTGCCTTTTTCGTTTCCTCTGAAATGTAGAATGGGTCTGCACTTCTGGTTGCTACCGTATCAAATTCTGCCTCTACCCAGTCAAAGGAATATTCCGGGAATACCTGACAGCTTCGTGGAGATTTGGTATTGCTTCCTACGATCAGCTCGTCCGGTCTGATGGTAATCGGCAATTCTTCACAGATTGCCTTAAAAGCCTTTGCACGCCTTGTGATGATTGGCTCGCCTTCGGTTTCCTTATATACCCTTGTTATGATCACTGCGCGGTCCGCTTCGATTTCCGGCATTTTTTCAAAGAGATGATCATACAGCTTCTGTATTCTGGGACTCTTTGCTATATCTTTGTCATAATACTTTTTCATGAAAGATTACCCCCTGATCTGTTATTTCCCCACATTATCCGATTCAACGCTATAATTAGTCTTATTTTAGTCTTTTTCCTATATTATGTCAATGTTTTCCCATATTTTTTCATAATTCATGCAGTAAAATCAACATAATCAGACATAAACACAGATAATTTCTTTTACTTGACAATCCTTTCAAATATACGCACAATATAAAACATCATATGTATGGAAATGTATCTGAGATTGCTTACAGATATAAAGAAAGACATCGTCCCGGAGGAACTATCGCCATGAAGAATTGCTATCGTTTTTTTGAAAATAATGAATGTGAATACTTTCCCTGCCATGAAGGCCTAGAGGATTTTAACTGTCTCTTTTGCTACTGCCCTCTTTACTTAAGGGAGCATTGCCCGGGGAATCCAAAATATATTGAGCGGAATGGAAAAACCATCAAGTCCTGTAATGACTGCACCTTTCCGCATCAGCCGGAAAATTATGACACGATCATCAAGTTTTTAATGAAGGGGTGAATTTCACCCCTTCGCAACTTTTACGATTCATTCAGCCCCATAACCATTCTTAAGATTCCTGATACAGCAGCATAGAGCACACCGGCTACCGGCCACACGATCCAGGTAAAATGCCAGTTCATGGTCCAGAAGCTCCAGCCTAAGTAAATAGCTGTTGCCAGACACCAGTACACACCGGAAAATGCATCCAGCTTTTTCCTTGCATGCTTCTCTGTTTTCGTAAATTCACCTTCCTGAAGGAGAATGTCGTAACTGCCTTTCACAATGCTTACATGGATGATCATATTCACACCAACTGCTACCATCAAAAGCAGCAGGGCTGTAAATGCACCGAGGATATAATCCGGGGCTTCCATAATTCCTACCACAACCAATGGAACCACGGACAGGATGCAAAGTACCACGCCAATGGCGATTCCACGGGTATAGATTGCCTCATAGGCACGT
>CALZFY010000090.1:0-8226 GCA_945786935.1 uncultured Lachnoclostridium sp. | reverse complement strand
ATCATAAGCTTTTAGTCACCATGGAAGAAAATGTAACTACCGGCGGCTTTGGAGAGCGTGTGGTAGATTATGTGGAAAGCTATGACATTGATCTTCGTGTATTAAAGATCGCTCTGCCGGATATGTATGTAGAGCATGGAAATGTAAATATTCTATACAAGGATGCCGGAATCGATGCGCAGTCCGTGGTAGAAAGAATTTTGAACAATTACTAACTGTTTGGAAGCCGATATCCGGAAAGTACCAAACATATACAAAAATTATGAAAAATATAATCAGAGGAAGTAAATGAAAGAACGTTTGGATGTATTGCTGGTAGGCAGAGGTCTGGCGCAATCAAGAGAAAAAGCAAAAGCAATCATTATGTCCGGAAATGTATTTGTGGAAGGCCAGAGAGAAGATAAGGCCGGAACCATGTTTCCTGACACAGTCAATATTGAAGTGAAGGGCTATGTACAAAAGTATGTAAGCCGTGGCGGATTAAAGCTGGAGAAAGCCATGAATCATTTTGATGTGGTTTTGCAGGATAAGGTATGTATGGATGTAGGTTCTTCCACCGGCGGTTTTACCGACTGTATGCTGCAAAACGGTGCCTGCAAGGTTTATGCCGTAGATGTAGGCCATGGCCAGCTGGACTGGAAGCTTCGAAATGATGAAAGAGTTGTCTGTATGGAGCGTACCAACATCCGTTATGTGACTCCGGAGGATCTTAAAGAGCCCCCTGCCTTTGTATCCATTGACGTGGCATTTATTTCTCTTACCAAGGTTCTGGAGCCGGTAAAAAATGTAATGACCAAGGATGGACAGATCGTCTGTCTCATCAAACCGCAGTTTGAAGCCGGCAGGGAAAAGGTAGGAAAAAAAGGCGTTGTGCGTGATAAGAGTGTACATCTGGAAGTCATCAAGATGGTGATCGATTACGCATTGTCCTTAAACTTCGGTGTGAAAAATCTGGAGTTTTCGCCAATCAAAGGACCGGAAGGTAATATTGAATATCTTCTGCACTTACAGAACAATGACCAGGGCATTTCAGAAGGAATCGATCCTGTTGCCATTGTGGAAGAAGCACACAAAACATTAAGCTAGAGGCATCATATGGATACTTTTTACATCATTACCAATCATCAGAAGGATGAAAATCTGGAAATGACAAGACAAATCAGGGATTACCTGGAAAAACACGGAAAGACCTGCTATATTCAGTGTCAGTCCCAGGCCGGAGAAGACCATCCGGAATATAAATTTACCAATGCGGCAGAAATTCCAGAGGATGTGGAATGCGTTCTCGTTCTTGGAGGAGATGGAACCTTAATTCAGGGCGCCAGAGACACTGTGGGACGAAATATTCCGCTTCTTGGATTTAATCTTGGTACTTTGGGATTTCTGGCAGAAATTGAAAAAGAGAATACCAACGTGGCATTGGATAAACTGATGAATGATGAATATACATTAGAATCCAGAATGATGCTGACAGGTACCATGTACCGGAACGGAAAGGCTGTGTTTACAGACATTGCCTTAAATGATATTGTTTTAAACCGAAGCGGGGCACTTCGCACCATTAATTACGAAATCTACGTTAATGGGGATTTTCTTTATTCCTGCCCTGCAGACGGAATCATTATATCGACACCAACAGGATCTACGGGCTACAATTTATCGGCCAGAGGACCGATCGTATCGCCTGGCTCGTCCATGATTCTTCTGACACCGATCTGCCCTCACAGTCTGACCTCCAGCAGTATTGTACTGTCCGCAGAGGATCAGGTGGTGGTAAAGATCGGACCGGGCAGAAGAAATACACCGGAGGAAGCTGTCGTGACCTTCGATGGAGCCCAATCAGTCACTTTGGTTACCGGAGATTATGTTGAGATCGCGCAGGCACAGGAAACAACCAGGCTTGTAAAAATCAGTAAAAAAAGTTTCGTAGAGACTGTCAGAAGAAAAATGCAGTCTAAGTAAGCGGAGGCAGTATGAAGGTTAAACGTCAGGAAGCAATGTTAGAGCTGGTAAGCCGCTTCGAGATCGAGACCCAGGAGGAGCTGGCAGAAAAGCTTTGCCAGGCAGGGTTTTCGGTCACACAGGCGACAGTATCCAGAGATATCAGGGAATTAAAACTGACAAAGATACAGCATGGAAATAAGCAGATCTATGCAGTGCTAAAGGAAGCGGAGCTTCCAAACAACAGCAAATACATTGATATTTTAAAGCACAGCTTTGTTTCTGTAGATATGGCTCAGAATATTCTGGTCATCAAAACCGCCTCAGGAACAGCCATGGCAGTGGCCACCGCCCTGGATTCTCTTCATTGGGGAGAAATCGTGGGAAGCATTGCGGGGGATGATACGGTCATGTGTGCCATTCGTACTGTGGAAGATACGAAAAAGCTGATGAAACGGCTTGAGGACATTTTAAAATAAGGTGATACAATGCTTACAAATTTACACATAAAAAATCTTGCACTGATCGAAGAGCTGGAAGTGGATTTTTCAAAAGGCTTCAATGTGATGACCGGTGAGACCGGAGCCGGTAAATCCATCATTATCGGGTCGATTGAGCTTGCCCTGGGGGGAAAAGTAGACCGTGGCTTCTTAAGAGAAGGCACCGAAGAATCCCTGGCAGAGCTGATTTTTTCTGTATCGGAAAATCATGAAAAAGAGCTGGAGTCTTTGGGCATCCGACCCGAAGACGGAGAAATCATTTTATCCAGAAGAATTACAGAAACCAGAGCCATTAATAAGATCAATGGAGAGACCGTTCCGGCATCCAAGCTTCGGGAAGTGGCTTCCTATCTTATGGATATTCATGGACAGCATGAACATCAGTCGCTGCTGCAAAAGAAAAAGCAGCTGGAGATCTTGGATAAATATGCCGGAGAAGCGCTTACAGAGCAAAAGGCAGCATTAAAAAAAGCTTATCAGGAATATATTTCCCTGAAAAAAGAGCTGACAGATAGCAGATCCGACGCAGAGGACAGAACAAGAGAGTTATCTTTCCTTACCTTTGAAGCAGAGGAAATCAGGGAGGCGGCTTTAATTCCGGGCGAGGACGAAGCCCTGGAAGAAGAATATAAAAAGCTTACCAATGGAAGAAAAATCATGGATGCGGTGGCGGAAGCCCATGCCCTTACCGGCAGTACAGGCTATGAAAGTGCAGGGGAAGCCGTAGGAAAGGCATATCGAAGTCTGGCATCAGTGACTGCCTATGATGAAAAGCTGGCAGGATTATGGGAGCAGCTGGGAACCATAGACAGTCTTTTGAATGATTTTTCCAGAGACCTGTCTGAATATATGGATGGCTTTGATTTTTCAGCGGAACGTCTTTTGGAGATTGAGGAGCGTCTGAATCTGGTCAATAAGCTGAAGGCAAAGCATGGAAGAACCATTGAAAAGGTTTTGGAGGTTTTAAAAGAGAAAGAAGATCGTATTGAAAAGCTGCAAAATTATGATCTTTATCTGGAAAAGCTGGAGATAGAGGTAAGCAGGGCTGAACAGGCAGTAGAACGACTTAGCAGCGAAATTTCGAAGATCCGAAAGAATGCGGCGGACGGATTAAGTTTGCAGATCACAGAGCATTTGAAGGAACTGAATTTCCTGGATGTTCGTTTTTCCATTCAGTTAGACAAATTGCCTCAGTACAGTGCCAACGGCTATGATGAGACAGAATATCTGATTGCTGTCAATGTGGGTGAATCCTTAAAACCACTGGCAAAGGTTGCATCGGGGGGTGAATTATCCCGTGTGATGCTGGCTTTAAAAACGGTATTGGCAGATAAGGATGAAGTGGACAGTATTATTTTTGATGAGATCGACACCGGTATCAGCGGAAGAACCGCCCAGAAGGTATCAGAAAAAATGGCACTGATCGGCAAGAGCCGTCAGGTGATCTGCATTACTCATTTACCACAGATTGCTTCCATGGCAGATGCCCATTACCTGATCGAAAAGAGTGTTCAGGGGTGTACTACTACTACCGGAATACGAAAACTGACACCTGCACAGGAGGTAGAAGAGCTTGCCCGTATGTTAGGCGGCGTAGAGATTACGGATAAGGTGCTGGAAAATGCACAGGAAATGAAGCGTCAGGCAAAGGAATTAAAATCCAGAAATTTCCAGTAGAAAACAAAGAAAATATCACATACTAAAAGAGGGTTCCATAGGAGCCCTCTTTCGTTGTAAAAAAAGATATAAGGTTTGAGTATGTGATGAAAAAGATTCTATGGAAAAAATGGTTCATTCTATTGAGTATTTGTGTTGGTATCGCCGGAGGATATTACTTCATAGAGCAAAGGATCCCTCCCGTGATGCATTTATATGAAGAGGATGTCAAAGAGGTTTTGTCAGGAACCGGAAAAAGGATCGAACCGGGAAAGCTGTTTCTTGATTTTCCGGGGGATGTGCAGGTGTCCAAATCTTCAGATGGCTATACCGCAGTCTGCCATCTCTTTGGGATGATACCGGTAAAGACTATGAATCTTCAGGTGATCACCAGACAGGAACTGATTCCGGGCGGGATTCCGGTGGGAATCTATGTGCAGACAGACGGGATTTTTGTCATTGGGACGGGACAGATTGAAACACCGGATGGAATGTTGGAAAGTCCCGGAAAAAATATCATAAAAACAGGGGATTACATTGTAAGCTTTCAGGGAGAGCCAATGGAGAGAAAGCAGCAGCTCATTGACAAATTAAAGGATTTTCAGGAAAAAGAGCTGGTTCTTGGAATCCGTAGAAATCAGGAGCTGATCGAGGTGGTCATCGAACCGGTTTTTCTGGAGGATGGTGCTCATATTGGTGTCTGGGTACGGGATGATACCCAGGGCGTAGGAACCCTTACCTATCTGACTGCTGATGGAAAATTTGCCGCACTTGGGCATGGGATTTCTGATACAGACAGTGAACTTTTGATGGAAGTATCAAAAGGAAAGCTCTACGACTGTGAAATCTTTGCCATTACCAAAGGTGAAAAGGGAAAAACCGGAAAACTGTCAGGAAAAATCGTATATAATAAGAAAAATCTGTACGGAGATGTGGAGGGTAATTTAAACGGAGGAATCTATGGAAGTGCCAACAGCCATCTTTTGTCCACAGTACAAAACAGGGCACTGCCCATTGCCTTGAAGCAGGAGATCAAAGAAGGAGATGCTGTGATCCTAAGCTCGGTAGGTGGAAGCGTAGAGGAATATCAGGTGCAGATCACCAGAATCTTCAGGGGAGAAAAAGACATCAATAAGGGAATGGAAATTCTGGTAACCGACGACAGACTGTTATCCCTAACCGGTGGAATCGTCCAGGGAATGAGCGGCAGCCCCATCATTCAGGACGGAAAATTCATCGGAGCCGTCACCCATGTATTTGTAAATGATCCACAGAAGGGATACGGAATTTTTATCGAGGATATGTTGGAGGCGGCGAAGTAGTGTTATGAATGAACAAACTGTACAGATATTGGAATCAACAATCTTTGTTGATGTGATTAAAAATTACAGAATGATTGCTAAGCAGGTATTGGGGTGGAGATATCATCTGATTATCTGCTTTTTGTGTAAAGGTAAGATTTTTTTGTATTAAACAAAAACCACGCATTGCGAAAATAAAAATAGTGTGATATGATAAATGAAGGGGAAGGTGTATGATATGGAATCAGCGGAAAAGATAAGAAAGATCAGGGAACAGACGGGATTATCCAGAAAAGATTTTTCAATACATATTGGGATTCCTCTGAGAACGATAGAGGATTGGGAGGCGGGGCGCAGGCAACCGCCTGAGTATATTCCACGACTGATAGAGTATCAGCTAAAGTATGAAGAACTGATCGCTAAAAAGCAAAAGGAAGAGCAGGATGCAGAAAAATAACGAAATTGTAATTTTTGAGACAGAAGATCACCAGGTGAAATTATCTGTAAATGTTGGAAATGAAACGGTGTGGTTAAATAGGAATCAGATGTCTGAGTTATTTGGCAGAGATGTGAAAACAATTGGTAAGCATATAAATAATGCCCTAAAAGAGGAATTATCTTTTGATAATTCAACTGTCGCAAAATTTGCGACAGTTCAAATTGAGGGAGAACGAGAAGTAGAAAGAAATATTGAATATTATAGTCTCGATGTAATTATTTCTGTTGGTTACCGTGTAAAGTCAAAACGTGGTGTAGAATTTCGCCGTTGGGCAAATTCCGTATTAAAGCAATACATATTAAAAGGTTATGCTGTGAATGATAATCGTATCAAACAATTGGGAGAAGTGATACGGATTATGAAAAGGACGGAGAATGAATTGGACAGTAAACAGGTGCTTTCTGTGATAGAAAAATACAGTAGTGCACTTGATTTATTGGATTCGTATGATCACCAGAATATGACTCGCCCGAAGGGAAACACGGCAACGTACATTCTTTCTTATGAAGAATGTATGCAAGTGATCCGGAGTATGCGCTTTGGTGATGAGTCAGATCTGTTTGGTAAAGAGAAGGATGATTCTTTTAAAGGCAGTATCGGCAATATTTATCAGTCCTTCAGTGGAGTGGATATTTATGAATCCCTGGAAGAAAAAGCAGCCAATCTTTTATACTTTGTAACGAAGAATCATAGTTTTTTTGATGGAAATAAAAGAATTGCGGCAACGATGTTTTTATATTTTTTAGATAAAAACAATGCGTTGTTTGCAGATGGAAAAAAGAAGATAGAGGATTCAACCTTGGTTGCCCTTACCATAATGATTGCTGAATCAAGGGCGGAAGAAAAAGAAATGATGATCAGCGTGATCATGAATTGTATGCTATAAAAAATATCTTGAAGAAACCTAAAAATTATTTTAGCATAAAGGTGTGCAATCAATAATATTGCACGCCTTTCGAGTTATCTATGATTGCCATTCGGCAAAATAACCCCAACTTTTAGAAAATGATACAAAAGAATATGTAAATGTTCAGAGCCAGGCAAAATTTCATAAAACAGTCTAAAAAATGCAAAGCATTTTAGAGGTTGGCTCTGAACAGTTACAAGAATTTTGGTTTATGAACAACCACAGTTATTCTTCTTTCTGTGCCACGGCAGAAGGTGAATATAAATCTTATAGTATCCTGAAGATACTGAAACTAACAAAAAGAAAGGAAAACAAAAGGTAATGAAAAGTAAAAAACTGAAAATTGTAGCAGGTATCATGGTGTTAACCATGTTAACAACCTGTATGATGAGTGGAACCCTGGCAAAATACACTACAGGAGATAGTGCATCAGACAGTGCACGAATTGCAAAATGGGGTGTTCAGGTAGAGGCAAATGGATATTTGTTTGGCAATAGCTATGGAAGTGATAATCAGGTGGTGGCCGCACAAACATTCAATACACTTGCTGTATCTGAAACCGCAAGAGCCAGAGACAACTGGGTGGCACCGGGCACAAAAAATGATAACGGATTTAGTTTTTCCATTACGGGAGAGCCGGAGGTGTCTGGAAATGTAACTGCAACAATCTCCTACGAAAATATTTATTTATCAAATGGAAAATATGGATTTTTAAAAAGAGAAACAGAAGTTACAAGAGATAATTTTTCAGAGTATGGCTCTCTGTATTTTCTTGAAGGGGGTATTTACAAAAAGGCTTCATCATATGGCGATTCTATTGACAAAGCATTTTTTACTATAGAGGATTATGTAGAATTAACAGATTTTTACTATCCAATCGAGTATAGGATGACAGGAACATCGAATACATATAATGCTGATTTTAGTGAAGCCAATAATGGTGACTCATTAAGTAAATTGGTAACTACGCTTACAAGTGATTTTGAGAATGTTTTATCAAAAACGCAAGTTGACTGTGGAAAGACAACAAAAACTTTCAAAAGAAATTTTAATGCGAATGAAAATTTAGAAACAGTATTATCGTTTGACAATCAAAATATCTCATGGAAATGGGATTTGTGTCAGTCTGAAACAGAATGTCAAGATGATTCAGTGTGTGATTTCTGTAAAGCAGATACTATCTTGGCATATTTAATGTTAGGAGAATCATATAATGGAGATGTAGTTAAATCTGTTGATGGAAATAATTATTCATTGGCAAAGGCTGCAGAAGAAGATCAACCTAACGACTACAACCTCGAAACTCAATTCGACATCAACCTCACTGTCACTCAGACAGATTAATCCCCAAAACGAAAAAATGAAATACAGTAACTGTTAGAGCAAACCTCCCAGGCAATTTACAACTGGAAGGTAAGAAAA
>CALZFY010000089.1:0-8271 GCA_945786935.1 uncultured Lachnoclostridium sp. | reverse complement strand
CGTATCTCCTTTGTGGTAGGAAATGCAAAGATGATTGCACAGTTTAAAAAGGTTCGTTCTCAGATCGATTACGGCATTTTCCCTGCCATTCAGCTGGCGGCAGTGGCAGCACTGACAGGTCCTCAGGATATGGTAAAGGAACAATGTGCCGAATATGAAAGAAGAAATAAAGCTCTTTGCGGAGGACTTCGGGAAATCGGATGGAATGTGCCGGACAGCCAGGGCAGTATGTTTGTCTGGGCACCCATTCCAAAAGGATATGAAAGCAGTGAGCAGTTTGTGCTGGAGCTGATGGAAAAATCGGGTGTGATCGTAGTACCGGGAACCGCATTCGGAAGCCTTGGAGAAGGGTACGTCAGATTTGCCCTTGTCTATCCTGTGGAAGTGATTCAGGAGGCAGTGCGGGCTATTAAGGAGAGCGGAATCTTGCGAGTGTAAATTTTCGTGATAATTACATAAGGAGGCTGTTGACTTATGAGCGATGTATATAAAAGTATTATGGCTGGGCTTTCGGAAGCATTAGATGATGTGCAGTCGACGGAAAAGAAATTAAAAAGACGTGTTGTGACAGTGATGCCTGTAAAGAAATATACAGCTGATGAGATTAGAAAAATCAGAAAGGCCACCGGGATGTCGCAAAAATATTTTGCCAGTTATTTAGGTGTTTCTGATAAAACTGTTGAGGCATGGGAAGCAGGAACAAATACTCCTTCCGGCACTGCAAGCCGTATTTTAAGTATGATGGAAATGGATGAGAATTTAACAGATACATTCCCATTCGTTCAATATGAAAAAGTAGTAGAGAAAGTATAAATGATAGGAAGCAACACATGACAAAATTTCTGGAAGAAATGACAAACTTTATATTTTTGGAGGATGAACCCCAAAAATCGGACGTGATTTTTGTGCCGGGTTCAGAGGAAGGGGCTCTGGCAAAGACAGCCGCCAGGCTTTATCTGAACGGATATGCGCCCCTCATTGTTCCGTCGGGGAAATATGCAAAATGGACGGGACACAGTATTGTGGATCAATTTGAGACAGAAAGTGATTATTTCGCCCATTTGATGATGGAAGAAGGGGTACCGGAAGAAGCGATCCTGAAGGAAAGAGAGGCAACCTATACCTATCAGAATGCCATCAACACGAGAAAACTGTTAGATGAGTGGGGAATTGAGGTAAAGAGGGCAATCCTCTGCTGTCAGGCTTATCATGCCAGAAGAAGTAAGCTCTATTATCAGATTCTGTTTCCTGATACGGAAATTCTGGTCAGCCCTACCGTGACAAAAGGGATTACGAGAAATAACTGGTTTAAGAGCCGCGAAACAGCAGACATTGTGCTTGGAGAGATCGAGCGGTGTGGCAGCCAGTTTCATGAGATCGTGGCGGAATATGGTGCATTGGAAAAATAAAAATCCCATTGTAAAGTTTATCTTGCAAAGGGGGAGAAAGAGATTATGAAAAAAAACAAGAAAGATGGAACTGTGTCCATAGAAAAAGCTTCATCTGAAGGTCTGTGGACACGGAATTTTACAATCATTACAGTGGGAAGCATTGTTTCCATGCTGGGAAATGCCATTGCTGGATTTGCATTAGGATTGTTGGTCTTAGATTATACAGGGTCAACGTTTCTTTATGCTATGTATATGGTGATGTACAATCTGCCTAAGGTAGCAGTTCCTACGCTGGCAGGTCCTTTTGTGGATAAGTTTTCCAGAAGGAAGACGATCTATACGTTGGATTTTGTCAGTACCGCTTTATATGGGATCTTTGCGTGGCTGATCGTCAGCGGACATTTTAATTATGTATTTCTGATCATTGGATGTTTGATCATTGGTACGATCGACAGTGTCTATCAGGTGGCCTTTGATAGCTTTTATCCCATGTTGATCACGGAGGGAAATTATACCAAGGCTTATTCCATCCAGAGTACGTTGGAGAGCATGACGATCTTAATGATTCCAGTGTCAGCATTTATATACAATCTTATGGGAATTGTACCACTGTTTCTCATTAATATGGCGACCTTTCTGATCGCAGCAGTGATGGAGACAAGAATTACACCCATTCAGGAAAGCTATGTAAAGGAAAGAGAAGAAAAATTTGGGTTCTCTCAATATCGGGAAATCTTTCAGGAGGGAATTTCTTATCTGAAAGAGGAAAAAGGGCTGATGGCGATCACGTCTTATTTTATGTTCAGTATGCTGGCAGCCGGAGCTTTTCAGACTCTGGTGCTTCCGTATTTTAAAATGAATTTCCAGCATGGGGAATATGTCTACATTTTCACCATGGGCTGGACCATGGTGGGGCGTATGATTGGCGGAGCCATCCATTATAAGTTCAAATACCCTACAGATAAGAAATACATCATTGCCTTATCTGTTTATATTATCATTTCTATGATGGAAGGAACCATGCTCTATTTCCCGATCGTGGTGATGATGGTGATGTGCTTTGCGGAAGGCATTTTGGGAGTGACTTCTTATAATATCAGGATTTCTGCCACCCAAAGCTACGTGCCAGATGAGAAAAAGGGTAGATTTAACGGAATCTTCCAGATGATCAATATGGGCGGCATGCTTTTGGGACAGTTTGTGGCAGGGGTTCTGGGGGAATTCATGTCTCAGAGAACGGTTTTACTTGGATTCCATATGCTTACTTTTATTGCTGCCATTGTGATCATTGGCGGAAACAAAAAGTATGTGGAGAAAATCTATAACAGACAGGCTTAATGATGTATTCAGATATAAAATTCTTGTAACTATTCAGAGCCAATCTCCAAAATGCTTTGCATTTCGTCGGTGTGGCGTATACGCCAAATAAAATTTCAAAAACAGTCTAAAAAATGCAAGCATTTTACGCCTGTTTTATGAAATTTTGCTTGGCTCTGAATAGTTACAAATTCTTAATAATTTATGAACCTACTGTTCAGGAAAGCTTTTATAGGTTACTATAAATCATATGGAGGTACTAAAGATGACAGCAAAAGATTTCATAAATTATAAGAAACCGCACTTCTGGATTGCCCTGGCAGTAATCGTAGTTTTGATACTCGCAGGTGTGGTAAGTGTATTAAAGAAAGAAAAAGCCTCTACTGAGCCGGAAGAAATCATAGAGGATGTGCAAGTGGAAATTTCAGAGGAGCCAGAAGAACCGCAAAAGAGTGACAGCGAGATCATTATGGAACGCTTCCGTGCCATGGACTGGGAAGAGGTAAAGAAAAATGCCAAAGCTTTTGGTGAAGAAGGCTGGGAAGAGGGTATTGTCCTTTTGGCAGAGCTTCCCGGGGAGCAGATCGCTCTCTATGGCTATAATGATGCTGAGTATAAGTATCAGGGGGTAGCAGTAGAGCACAAAGGCAATGTAAACTATTTTGAATGGATATATATTTCTTCTCAACATATTCAGCCGGAATTATACTGGAATGCCCAGAAGAAGCATATTCAGATAACATTAAATCTTTTTGAAGGCACCGGAGTCAATGCAGAGGAGCTTCATGTACTTGTGGAGCTTGAGACCGGTACCATGGAAGATTTTGTATTCCGTTCAGAGGATTATCTGAAAGAAATTGAAGAAAGAATGGCTGGAACGGGTGTTTTGGTAGGTTCTTATGTGGATATCAAACTGGGAGACACCATGATGCTGCAGTTTGAGCCTGTAAAGACCGTGGATGGTGAGGAAAAGGTGCTTAAGCTTCATCAGGCAGTTATTTATCTGAATCCTTCCAAGGATGGATATGAGTTTGAACTGGGAGACATTGGTGTAGAGCCGGAAAAACGTACCGCTTCCATTAAGTTAGAGGGAACGGAAGAGAGCTTCACGGAAGTACAGTACATCAGTAAAGCAGGCTTTACCATCTGGTATCCGGAATATATTTTAGAACCCTATAAGCTCAATGGTTATGACGGATTTGTAGTGCCAGGGCAGGGAACAGATTCCCTGGTGAAGGTAACTTTCGTGCCATCAGAAGAAGTTGATCTCGATCAGAGTTTTTTAAAGGAAGCGGCAGGTAACTTCAAATCTTCCAAAGAATATAAGAAGGTTACCATCAGCAAAATTAAGAAGCTGAATGCAGCAGACAAGGATGTGTCAATTAAAACCATTGAAGTGGTCCATGATGATACCGCAGACAGATTCTATCTTGTAAAAGGAAAGGAACATGTATTGCTGGTGACAGTTTCTCTGCCAAAAGAGGCACTGGAAGGCATGGGAGAGCGTATCAATCAGATGCTTACAACCATTAGTTTTGCAGTAGATGCATCTGAATAAGATATGGTCGTTTTGTTATTATGTTTATCTGTGATGTATATTTAATAAAATGATTATTTGGGGGTAATTGCCTGAAGACACTATTTATCTATGGAAAGTGCTGAACAGATACGGTTTTGTAAGGCAAATAACTGACAGGAAAATAAGAGGATCTTCGTATGTACGTACGAGGATCCTCTTTTAAATCATAGGAATCAAAATGTTACTATCCTTGTGGATGGCAGTTTGACTTTATGAATTCTATGAAAGAATTATTCAGGATAAACAAGCCGGTCTTCTTTGATATCATAAAGTACTTCGTTTAAATACTTATTAGCAAGATAATTGGCCATGCCCAGATTCATATCCAGGTAATTTCCGCAGTCTTTAGCACTGGCTCCCGGCACTTCGTCTTTGAAATCCCGGATAAATTCCCACATTTCGATCATCAGTGGAATGATATCTTTCGACTCATAGTCGCCTGCAAGGAGCAGATAAAAGCCGGTACGGCATCCCATAGGCCCGAAATAGATGATTTTATTGCCAAATTCCACATGGTTTCTAAGATAGGTAGCAGCTAAATGCTCGATGGTATGCATTTCGGCAGTATTCATGACAGGCTCTTCATTAGGGCTTGTCATACGAAGATCGAAGGTGGTAATGATCTCATTCCCCACCGGATCTTTTCTGGATACATAGACTCCCGGCTGCAATTTTATATGGTCGATGGTAAAGCTTGTGATTTTTTCCATGGTTTCCTCCGTAAATAATTTTGATGGTGTATCTGATATTTTATAAATAAACATCTAGTAGCATTCACATTAATTAACAATTGTTTTCAAAAGGAAAAAACGAAGAGAATTCAAATAAAGAAAACAATGTGTCAATTCTTATGAGTAATACTAGCCATAAACATTGTAACAAATATATGTATTGAAGTCTACACCACAAACAAGATAGTAGGCGTCCCTTGAAAGAAAAAAAAGAAATGAGAAAACTCATTGACAAACAGCCTCCCCCTATGGTAAAGTCATATTAGTGATATAGTATGTAACTGGAACGGCAGGCATTAACTATGCATGAATATTTATTAATTAGAATGTTTATGCGCGTTAGTGTCTTTTTTTGTGCGTAAAAGTAAGTAAAATAGTCAATAATGAGTAAGACGATCAGCGCAGACATTCGGAAAAACAGGAGGGTTTGTCATGAAAGACAAAATTTTTGGTGTATTGCAGCGTGTAGGTAGATCATTCATGCTCCCAATCGCAATCCTGCCGGTGGCAGGTCTGTTACTCGGTGTAGGTGGTTCCTTTACTAATGAAACCATGCTTCAGGCTTATGGTCTTATGGACATCATGGGACCTGGTACCTTTTTAAATGCGATCCTCGGCGTTATGAGTAAAGCCGGCGATATCGTATTTGCCAACCTGCCAATCATCTTTGCCATGGGTGTAGCCATCGGTATGGCAAAGAAGGAAAAAGAAGTTGCAGCTCTGGCAGCAGCCATTGCATTCTTCATTATGCACGCTTCTATCTCAGCAATGATCGGAAGCCATGGCGGTGCAGAAGCAATGCTTAGCGGTGCTACCACATCCGTTGTAGGTATTACTTCTCTGCAGATGGGTGTATTCGGTGGTATCATCGTAGGTCTTGGTGTTGCAGCACTTCATAACCGTTTCTACAAAATCGAACTTCCACAGGTACTTTCCTTCTTCGGTGGAACAAGATTTGTGCCGATCATCAGCGGTCTTACTTACACATTGGTAGGTATCGTAATGTTCTATGTATGGCCAATTGTTCAGCAGGGCATTTACGCAGTAGGCGGTCTTGTTATGGAATCAGGCTACGCAGGAACATGGATCTACGGTTTAATGGAACGTGCATTGATCCCATTCGGTCTTCACCATGTATTCTATCTTCCATTCTGGCAGACAGCACTTGGCGGAACCATGGAAGTGGGCGGTCGTCTCGTAGAAGGTGCACAGAACATTTTCTTTGCACAGCTTGCTGATCCAACAGTAGAACAGTTTGCAGTTTCTGCAACAAGATTCATGTCAGGTAAATTCCCGTTAATGATCTTCGGTCTCCCGGGAGCAGCTCTGGCAATGTACAAATGTGCAAAACCGGAAAAGAAACAGGTTGCAGCAGGTCTTTTACTTTCCGCAGCTGTAACCTCTATGTTAACCGGTATTACAGAGCCAATCGAATTTACATTCCTTTTCGTAGCACCGCTTCTGTATGTGATCCACTGCGTATTTGCAGGTCTTGCATATATGCTCATGCACATCTTTAATGTTGGTGTAGGTATGACCTTCTCAGGCGGTCTGATCGATATGTTCTTATTTGGTATCCTTCAGGGAAATGCAAAGACAAACTGGATCTGGATCGTAATTGTTGGTATCGGATACTTTGTAGTATACTATTTCTTATTCTCTTTCTTAATCACAAAGCTGGATTTAAAAACACCTGGTCGTGATGACAGTGAAGAAGTAAAACTCTATCGCAGAAGCGATGTAGATGCAAAGAAAAAAGGTGCATCTGCTGCATCCGCAGAAGATGAATTATCAGCTGCAATCTGCCGCGGACTTGGCGGTAAGAAAAACATTTCCGATGTTGACTGCTGTGCTACAAGACTTCGTTGTACTGTATTTAAAGCAGAATTAGTTGACGATGCAGCGCTGAAAGCAACAGGAGCTTCCGGAGTCGTTCATAAAGGAAATGGTGTTCAGATTATTTACGGACCACGTGTAACTGTGGTAAAATCAAATTTAGAAGATTACTTAGAGCATGCTCCGGAAGAAGAAGTTGTTCCACAGCAGGCAGAAGTAAAAGCAGAGGAAACAAAAGCAGCAGAAGTGACAGGAAAAGTAACAGATACCATCATGATCTACAGCCCGGTCAATGGTACAGCAGCTGACCTTTCAAAAACACCGGATGAGGCATTTGCAGGCCGCATGATGGGTGACGGAGCTATGGTAGTTCCTGAAGAAGGTGTTGTGTGTGCACCGGCAGATGGTGAAGTATGCTTCATCTTTAATACAAAGCATGCCATCGGTTTCCAGACAGAATCAGGTGTGAGCATGCTGATCCATATCGGTATCGATACTGTTTCCTTAGATGGTAAAGGCTTCGAGCCACTTGTAAAAGAAGGCGATAAAGTGAAGAAGGGTGATCCAATGATGAAGGTAGACCTGGCATTTGTAAAAGAAAATGCTCCTTCACTGGCAACTCCGGTACTTTGTACAGAACTGACAGACAACCAGAAGATTCGTCTCGTTGCAGAAGGCAATGTCAAAGTAGGAGATCCATTATTCGCTATCGATATTTGCGAATAAAAACAAAAGATAAATGTATTTGCGGGGGAAAAGAATGTTTAGAGTAGGAAAGGCGTTAAATCATAATACGCTGATAGCAATTTCAATGGAAGATAATCAGGAATATCTGATCATCGGAAAGGGAATCGGTTTCGGGAAGAAAGTCAGTGAGCGTTTTGAGCTTCCTGAAAATGTAGAATGTACCGTTTATTCCTTGCAGGAACAGACTGAGCGTGGAAAGGCAATGGAACTTTTAAAGGGTATCGATCCTGTGTATCTTGAAATTGCACAAAAGGTCTTGAAAAAAAGTGAAGAGGTTTTTGGAAAGATCGACCATAGAATTCTTTTCCCCATGGCAGATCACATCGCCTATGCCGTCCAGCGAATCCGTGCAAACGAACAGATCAGCAACCCCCTGACTGATGACATTCGTGCACTGTTTCATATGGAATATAAAACTGCGGAATGTGTCAAAGATATTTTAAGAGATACCCTGCAGGTAGAGATTGATGAGCATGAGATTGGATATATTGCATTACATATTCATTCTGCCATAGAGGATGAAAATGTGGCATTGTCCATGCAGATTGCCCACACCGTGCGGGAATGTATCCGCATGGTGGAAGAAAAGACAGGAAAGTCCATCGACGTGATGTCTTTATCTTACAATCGTCTGATGAATCACATTCGCTATATGGTGGCACGTTCCCTG
>CALZFY010000088.1:0-8798 GCA_945786935.1 uncultured Lachnoclostridium sp. | reverse complement strand
GCTTCTCTTCTCCGTATAAAAAACGCTTTTATCTTAATTTACCCTTTATTCCTAAACAGGAGGATCCGTATTTTTCGGGTCCTCCACTTTTTTTATAAAATGTAGCTATTCAGAATCCATTGTTCTGGAAGGTACTGAAACAGATACGAAAAAAGATTTCAGGTTTCTATAGAATGAAAGATCGTAAACCGGTTTTTCTTTGTAGTAAGAATCCCTTCCTGCTTCATTTGTTTTAGTTCATGGGAGAGAGCACTTCGGTTGACACACAAAAAGTCGGCCAGTTCCTCCCGGTTAAATGGAATCTCAAATGTGGTGGTGCCAAGACGCTCAGCTTGCATGGTAAGATAGGTTAAGATACGGCTGCGTAAGCTTTTTTGAGATAAGATGGCAATACGATAGTGTTTTCTCATATTTTCCTGGGAAATAAGAATCATCAATTGCTGCCAGATGGATTTTTGGATATTCGGATCCAGTTGTGAACCCATAAGCCAGTCCACGGAAAATCGAAGCAGCTTCGTGTCTTCAGCTGCAATGGCATCGTAGGGAGAACGGCGTGTTTTGGTGCAAATAAGATCGGCTCCTACCACATAGTTTGCTTTGGTGATCCCCATGAGGTTTCTTTTACCATCGGGATGGATCTGAGAAATCTGTACCCGTCCCTGAAGAACCACTCCGAACCAGTTGACAGTATCCGAAGACGAAATGAGTGGTATATTCTGGGCACAATGCATGAGTTTTCCTGCCGGAAGAATTTGTGCTGCAATGGTGGATTCATCTAAGTTGCAGAATAGAATGCAGTGTTGAAGTATTGGAACGAAATCATTCATAGGAAAATCTCCTTTAAAAAGTTGTCCTGACAACTTACATATTATAGGTAAAATGTTACAATGTCCACAGGATTTGTGAAAAATGTAAGTAGGGGGCAACATTACCGAAACGGAAGGAACAGTAACGAGGTAACTGATTAGTGCCTTCCGGATACGAAAGGAGAGTTGTTCAAATGAGGAAGAAAATAATAACTTTATTTTTGGCAGGACTTTTATGTAGCAGTCTTTTTGCAGGATGTGGTAAGGCTGATACGACATCGGACAGCCTGCTGATCTATTGTGGTGCAGGTATGCAAAAGCCCTTCCAGGAAATCGCAGAAGCATTTCAGGCAGAGACTGGCTGCGAAATGAATGTAACCTATGCCAATGCGGCCCAGATCCAGACACAGATTCAGGAATCCCGGGAAGGTGCATTTTTCATTGCAGGTTCTGTGGAAGAGACAAAGCCGGTGGAAGAATTTGTAATAGACACCACAGATCTGGTAAAACACATTCCTGTACTGGCAGTGGCAGAAGGTAATCCGAAAAATATTACAGGGATTGCAGATCTTGCCCGTGAAGACATAGTTACCGTAATCGGTGATCCGGAGTCTACTCCGATTGGAAAAATTGCCCAGAAGGTATTTCAAGATTTTGGGGTCAGTGATAAAATACATTTAGGTGCGACCACCACCACTGCTCCGCAGCTGGCTACGGTCATCGGTTTGGGAGAAGCAGATGCTGCTATTATATGGAAGGAAAATTGTCAGGCCGAGGGCGTTGAGATCTGTGAAACAAAAGATTTAGATGCTTATGTCAAGGTCGTTCCGGCAGCCAGACTTTCCTTTGAGGCTGATAATCCGGCAGCAGATAAATTTTTGGAGTTCCTGACATCCGATACAGCTCAAAATATCTGGATGGCTTATGGATATGAATTGACAGAATGAGACGACATAATTTCAACATATTTCAAATTCTTTGCGGAATTTTAACACTACTGGCAGTGATGCTGATAGGAAGCAATATTTTAGTCATTACATTCCGGGGGCTTTTTAGCCTTTCGGAATGTTTTTCGCGTCCGGAAACTTTATTTGCCGTTGGGCTAAGTATGAAAAGTGCCTGTATTTCCACATTTCTTTGCTTTTTACTGGCCATTCCTACTGCCTATATGCTGACACGTTCCCGGATTTTGTTTAGACCACTTGTGGAAATGGTTTTGGAACTTACCATGTCACTGCCCTATCTGGTGATTGGCTTAAGTCTTCTGATCCTTTTTTCTTCCCCTGCAGGAAAATGGCTGAAAGCAATAGGGTTCCCTGTGGTATTTCATCAAAATGGTATTATCATAGCCCAGCTTATTGTGAATCTTCCTTTTGCAATCAAGCTTGTATCCACAGCCTTTCGAGGTGTGGATACCAAATTAGAATATGTGGCAGGATTATTGGGGGCAACACCGGCCGGAAGCTTTTTTACGATCTTACTGCCCCTTTGCAAGAATAGTCTCATCAGTGCATGGATCCTTGTATGGTCCAGAGCTCTTGGTGAATTTGGTGCCACATTGATGCTGGTGGGAGTGACCCGGATGAAGACAGAAACATTGCCTGCCAGCATTTATCTGGATGTAAGTACCAACGATTTAAATGGTGCACTTGCCAGTGCATTTATTCTTCTGTTGATTTCCGCCGTTTCTCTGGGAATTGCAAACTTTCTGACCAGAGCAAACAGAAAGCAGGGACGCTATGAGTCATGAATTATATCCTATTTTAAGTTTTGAGAATATGACCGTATATCGGGGGGATTTTCTACTGGATCATGTGTCCTTTCATATCCGGGAGGATGAGATTTTTGCCATGATCGGTAAGACAGGTGCGGGGAAAAGCGTGTTACTGGAGGCGGCGGCCGGGTTCTTTGCGCCCGAAAACGGATGTGTCAGATACAATGGTCAGATCGTACATCAGATACCGCTGCACCAGAGAAATATCGGATATTTATATCAGGATTACAGCCTTTTTCCACATATGACAGCGGAAGAAAACATTGGATACAGCCTGAAAATGAAACGAATGCCGGAAGACCAGATACGCAGGCAGGTTGTGGAAATGGCAGAGAAGTTTGAGTTGGTTTCAGTGTTGGATCAATATCCCGGAACCTTAAGTGGAGGGGAACAGCAGAGAGTCGCTCTGGCACGGGCATTGATGATGAGACCAAAGCTGCTGCTTTTGGATGAACCGTTTTCAGCCCTGGATCCGGTAACCAAACGGTCGCTTTATCGAATGCTTCAGGATATCCGAAGGAAATTTGGGTGTGCAATTTTGTTTGTAACCCATGATTTTGCAGAGGCAGAGCAGCTGGCTGACCGGATCGGGGTACTGATTGAGGGAAGGCTTCGTGGGATCGTAAAGAGTGGTGATCTGTTTTCTGCAGATTGGGACAGCGATGTCCGGAGATTTCTTGGGATTACATAGAAAATACCGAGTCTTACAAGCAAAAATCCATTTTTGAAGCAAATTTTGTATGGATCTTTGCTTGTATAAAGGTACGGAACAGATACGAAAATGATAAGAAAAAGAGGGAGATTTAGATGACAGCGGAACAATTTTATGAAAATTTGAAGAAAAGGTTCTGTGATATATTAGAACAATGTGAGTCTGGCTATGGATGTGCAGTGCAGGAGGAACAGGTAAACATTGTCTGTCGGGCACTGACACCGGAAGAAGCTATTGGACAAACGAAAAGAAAAGATTTTCCAATTATTACAGGAAAAGATGTGATGATTCAGGCTGAGTTTCGTGGATCTTATGGCCAGGCATTTACTGATGCACCGACTTCCTTTTCAGGAACAATTTCAGAAATTTTGGATATGGATATCGCAGGAGATCCTTACGCAAGAAGTCTCTTCATTGCAGTTTTAAATGCAGTGATGGCTTCTCTTGGAAAATGCACCGGAACTGTACACTGCAGAACCTATGGACCGGAAAATTGTGCAAAAGATATGCGAAGCTTTTTGGAAGCGAACTATCCGGAAGACACGCGCATTGCATTGATCGGCTACCAGCCGGCACTTCTTGATATGCTGGCTCACAGTAGATTTGAGGTTCGTGTGCTGGATCTCAATCCGGCCAATATCGGACAGGAACGCTACGGTGTGATCGTAGAGGACGGTCGTAGTGCCTATGAGTCGATTATTCATGGTGGTGCGGATCTGATTCTTTGCACCGGAAGTACCATCTGTAATGGGACGATCGTGGATTATCTCGATTTAGATACAGAGGTACTGTTTTTTGGAACCTCTATTTCCGGTGCAGCCCCGTTGATGGGATTAAAACGGGTTTGCTTTGCGGAGGAGTATGAAGGAGATTCTAATGAATAGTGATATTTTCAGTAAAGGGTACCATGCAATGAATTTTGAAGCGTTTCAGAATGATATCATAGAAAACCAATGGAATGTATTTGGCGTAGAGGTATATGAAAAGGGGAGATTGACACATTCCTTTGGTGATACAACAGGACATTTGTATGACATCTACTCAGCGACAAAATCGGTCGTATCCATTGCTGTTGGGATTTTGTACGATAGAGGGTTAATCAATCTGGAAAAATCAATCCTTGAGTATTTACCGGAGGACAAGGTAAACGGTTTGTCTGTAGAGCAGAAGCAGAGCTTCGAAGAAGTGACCGTTGAGCGGCTGCTTACCATGTCTGTAGCAGGATTTCCATTTAGACCGGAGGGAGACAATTATCTTGATTTTTGCCTGTCATGTAAACTGGAAAATCCTAAGGAGAGAGTTTTCCATTATAATAATATCAACGTATATCTGGTTTCCGTTGCACTTACAGAGATTTTAGGGTATGACCTTGGTGAATTTATAGAGAAAAATATTTTTCAGCCATTGGAAATCACACAGTATGAATACGGAAGAAGTCCGGAAGGATATTTCTATGGTGCGTCCAAGATGAAACTGACAGTTCATGATCTGAGCAAAATTGGGTTAGTCTCATGTCATGGAGGCGTGTATGAGGGAAAAAGAATCGTATCCGAAAAGTATGTAAGGATGGCAACATCACTGCAGCAGATGAATCGTGAAGGAGGATACGGCTACTATTTCTGGAAGTATCGCGATGGATTCAGTATCAATGGTAAATGGATGCAGAGGTGTTATTGTCTTCCGAAACAGGATGTGATGATTACTTATCTGGCAAACATTCATGAGAATTCCTGGGATTTGTTACATAGTATGGAGAAAAATTTACTGGGATGACCAGGGAAAGAGTGTATAGGGTGATATAGAGATGGTATATCGATGGATTTACAGCATACCGGATGGATTGGATGATCTTTATATGAGCAGTGACGGAGAATATCTGACCGGACTGTGGTTTGCAAAGTCAAAGGATATCTCCAAACATTCCTTACAGGGGGAGGAAAAAGAGCTCCCCATTTTTCAGGAAACCTTAAGTTGGCTGGATATTTATTTTAGCGGGAAAGAGCCGGATTTTATTCCCAAATACAAAATTCAGGGACTGACTGATTTCAGACAGGAGGTTCTTGACATTTTAAAAACCATTCCCTATGGAAAGACACTGACCTATGGCGACATTGCGGAAAGAATTGCAAGGGATAGGGGTATGAAAAGAATGTCATCCCAGGCCGTGGGACAGGCTGTGGGCTGGAACCCCATCTGCATCATCATTCCCTGTCACAGGGTCATGGGTGCCAATGGAAAGCTGACGGGGTATGGCGGCGGAATCGAGAATAAGGCTGCCCTGCTAAGGCATGAGAAAAAATTTGTGGAAAAAGAACTAATGAGGAAGAAAAAGTATGGAATTTGAAAATAAAATCGCTGTGATTACCGGTGGCGCACATGGGATCGGAAAAGCAATTGCAGAAGAATTTAAAAATGCAGGTGCAAAGGTATGCATCATTGATAAAGCGAAAGGACCTCATTTTGTAGGCGATATCAGTGATAAACAGGTACTGGAAGCCTTTGTGGATGATGTGATAAAGAAGCATGGAAACATAGATTATCTGATTCATAATGCATTGCCCATTATGCGGGGAATTGAGAATTGCTCCTTTGAGGAATTTCAGTATGCCTTGAATGTAGGTGTTACGGCACCGTTTTACCTGTCGAAGCTGTTTATGCCTTATTTCAATGAAGGTGCATCCATTGTCAATATTTCCTCATCCAGAGACCGCATGAGCCAGCCACAGACAGAAAGCTATACGGCAGCAAAGGGTGGAATTTCGGCACTTACCCATGCCATGGCGGTGAGTCTGGCAGGAAAGGTTCGTGTAAATTCCATTTCACCGGGATGGATCAACACAGAAGATACTGTTTATGAAGGCGCAGATGCACTTCAGCAGCCTGTGGGAAGAGTGGGCAATCCGTTAGATATTGCCAATATGGTGTTGTTTCTTTGTTCAGATAAAGCAGGCTTTATTACCGGGGAAAATATCTGTATTGACGGCGGTATGACAAAGCAGATGATTTATCATGGTGATTATGGATGGGTGTTAAAGTAAATGCATAGGTATCATAGGTCGCACCATATGAATTGATGGTGCGGCCATTTTAATCAGAAAAATTATCTTATTATGAACGTATTTGTTGTAACGAAACAAAATATTTAAGCATTAATAAGTGAATACAGGCAGAGGGGAGGTGCCGCATGCAGTCCATGGACAATATCTACAGGGAATATGCCGAGCTGGTATATCGATTTTTGTTGGGAAAAACCGGGAATGAAACGATTGCAGAGGAATTGACCCAGGAAACCTTTTATCAGGCAGTGAAATGCAGTGACAGATTTGACGAGTCCTGTAAAGTGTCCACCTGGCTGTGTGCAATTGCAAAAAACCAGCTGGCATCCTATCTTCGAAAGAACCATTTTTATGAAGAACTGGATACGGTGGAGCTTGTAGTTCCTTCTGCTGAAGATACCTATTTTCATACACAGCAAAAGGTGGCTTTGATGAAGGAACTTCATGCAATCCCGGAACCCTATAGAGAGGTTATGTATCTCAGGCTGTTTGGAAATCTGTCCTTCCGTGAGATCGGGGAGATCATGGAAAAGACGGAAAACTGGGCAAGAGTCACATTTTATAGAGGAAAAGAAAAGCTTCGAAGGGAGGATGACCATGAAAAATATACCGTGTGAACTGATTGAAGATTTATTACCGGTGTATGCGGATGAATTAACCAGTCCGGTTACCAATGAGATCGTTGAAGAACATCTGAAAAATTGCGATAAATGCAGTCAGAAATATCACCTTATGAAAAAGCCCATCACTGAAAAGTCAGAGCGGGATATCAGGGAAATCGATTTTCTGAAAAAGACAAAGAAAAATAATCGCAAAAAGATCCTTTTGTGTGCGGCAGTGATCTGGCTGATGGCAGTAATTTTTGTTGGCTGCAGCTATTATTTTGGTGGCAGCAATATGAACACGGAGTATCTTTCCTATCATCTGGATGTGTCAGGATCAGATCTTACCGTAGCAGTCAGGGCGACCTCCGATCAGGGAATCCAGCAGATCGATATCAATGAAGAACAGGGAATTGTGGAGATCACTGTGAGAGGCGTGAAAAAGAGCTTTTTCTTTGATAACTCGGATACCAGAAGCTTTACAGCAACTCAGGAAATCCGTCAGGTATGGATCGGTGACCGTATCGTCTGGGCAAATGGAGAGATGATTTCTCCTTTGACCTCTAATTTGTATGCAGTTTACAACCCCTATATTGGAAATATGCCTTCCAACGGGAAAATCGTTGAGGTGCTGAATATGACAGCCTATACCGGCGGCTTCAAAAATGAACTGCAGACTTCGAAGGAACCATATTCATGGAAACTGATTTTTGAAAATGATTTTTCCGGGAGTCGGGAAGAGGTATTGGAAACAAAATTAAAGATGTATTCCTATATATTACTTGCAGAAATCGGCAATCTGAATGAGGTAATTTATGAATATACCATCGACGGTGAAGGAAAGACTTTATCTGTCACCAGTGCGGATGCATCGGCGTTTGCCGGTGTGGATATCAAGTCAGTTGCCGGGGATATCAATCAGCTGGAGAGGCTTGTAAGAAAAACAGAGCTTTCCAATATTGTGTTAGGCAGTGCAGCCGTGGAGTCAAATGCTCAGGTGGATTTTTCTTTTGCGGATCAAACCGAACAGGTGCTTGAATTTACGGTAGTAAACTATACCGAAGATGATATCTATGGAATGCGGCTTTTGGTGGAATCCGAAGGGATGGAAGCATATCAGGCCATGAGGTCAGCTGACAATGGTGCACTTCAGGAGGGGTTAAATGTTGACTTTCAGCTGATTCCGGAGGATTTTGGAAGGAAGCCGGAGGATGGTTCAAAAGGAAAGGTCAGGTTATATGTCACGGATAAAAACGGAAAAGAAACAGAAGCTTATGGGGAAGTAACGATAGATCTGATCTGGGGAACAAAGTACCGGGTAAATGTATCCGGAGATGCCAGGACGGGGTACTTTTTAGGGAAATAAAATATATCTCATACTTCCATGATTTTTAACATCATTGACATCATGGTGTTAAGTTGTATTGGTAGAAGATTACTGCCGTGATTGCTATAATGTGAATGTAAAAAAATATGGCAAAGGTGGTAATTATATGAGAAAACACTACATTGACAATATTCGCTGCGGTACGATTCTTTTGGTTGTGTTATATCATGTCATTTACATGTTCAATTCCATTATCTGACTTTATCGGTCTGTGCATATGATCTGACCAGGGATACGAGTCTGCCCGGAGCAGCGATCTATCTGGTTTGTACAGTGGCAGCCTTTGCAGGCGGGCTGGCATTAAATGAGCTCATTTCCAGAATTCCCGTCCTGCGATGGTGTGTTCTGGGAATTGGAAAGGAGTAAAAATGTTTCGTGATAATCTCGTATCTTTAAGAAAAATGTTAAACCTAGATTATTCATGGCACAGCCGTGAAAGTGGCTGAAAGCCGCATAGTTAC
>CALZFY010000087.1:0-8949 GCA_945786935.1 uncultured Lachnoclostridium sp. | reverse complement strand
GTCGTTGCAGCTATTCTGACGGGGCTGGTTGGTCTTGTACCTAACTGTGCAGCTTCCGTAATCATTACCCAGCTTTATCTGAAACAGTTTATCAGTGCAGGTGCTATGATGGCAGGGCTTTTAGTGAGTGCAGGGGTAGGAGTTTTAGTGCTTTTCAGGACAAACCGTCCGGTAAAACAGAATGTGAAGATTACAGCATTGCTCTACTGTATCGGCGTAACCGTGGGGCTGCTCATTGATTTGACAGGGATCGTATTTTGACATGAATATTTTAACAGGAGAACACATTAAAAAATCATATACAGAGCGCATGCTGTTTGATGATGCCTCATTTTATCTTCATGAGGGAGAAAAGGTAGGAATCCTTGGCATCAACGGAACCGGAAAATCCACGCTTTTAAAAATCCTGGCTGGAATGGAAGAGCCAGAAGAGGGTAAGGTGGTGCCTGCCAATCATGTGGTCATGCGATATTTACCGCAGCATCCGGTATTTAAGGAAGGTCAGACCGTGTTGGAGGCCGTGCTGGAGGTGCACAAAGGGGATGAGACTTTGTATAATCTGGAGTCTGACGCCAAGACAATGATGACCAGACTTGGAATTACAGACTTTGACCAGCCCGTAGAACAGCTGTCCGGAGGTCAGAAAAAACGTCTGGCACTGGTGGCGGCCCTGGTGGCACCGGCCGATATTCTGATCTTAGACGAGCCTACCAACCATCTGGATCATGCCATGGCAGACTGGCTGGAGGATTTTTTGAAAAAATGGCGGGGAAGCCTCATTATGGTAACCCATGACCGATATTTTCTGGACAGCGTATCCAACAGGATCGTGGAAATCGATAAGGGAAAGATCTACAGCTATGAGACCAATTATTCGGGGTATCTGAAATTAAAGGCAGAAAGAGAAGCGAGTGCACTTGCTTCTGAGAGAAAACGGCAGTCTATCTTAAGAGTTGAGTTGGAGTGGATGATGCGTGGTGCAAGAGCCCGTTCCACAAAACAAAAAGCACACATTCAGCGGTATGAAAATCTGAAAAATCAGGAAGCACCGAAATTTGACTCTCAGATAGAGATTTCTTCCGTTTCCTCACGTATGGGAAGAACAACCATTGAGCTTGACCATTTAAGCAAATCCTATGGAGATAAGGTGCTTTTCAAAAATTTCACCTATTATTTTCTGAAAAATGACCGAATCGGATTTTTAGGGCCAAATGGATGCGGAAAAACGACTTTGATGAAGGTCATTGCCGGCATGGTGGAGCCTGATGAGGGAACTGTGACTGTTGGTCAGACAGTAAAGATTGGGTATTACACCCAGGAAATTGCGCAGGATAGATCCGCAGGTGTGGCATATATGGATCCTTCCATGAGAGTGATCGATTATATCAAAGAGACTGCGGAGTATGTACAGACAGACGAGGGCCGGGTTTCAGCTTCCAGAATGCTGGAGCGGTTTTTATTCCCGCCGGAGGAACAGTATAATTTTATCGGAAAGCTTTCCGGTGGTGAAAAACGAAGGCTGAATCTTTTGCGTGTGTTGATGGAAGCACCCAATGTACTGATCTTAGATGAGCCTACCAATGACCTGGATGTGACAACGCTGACGATTCTGGAGGATTATCTGGATCATTTTGACGGCATTGTGATCACCGTATCTCACGACCGGTATTTTCTGGATCGTATTGTAAAACGTATATTTGCCTTTGACGGGAAGGGAAACCTTCGTCAGCATGAGGGTGGTTATACAGAATATGCTACAAGAATCGCTTCCGAGGAGCCAAAAGTTTTGGAAAAAACACCGGCCAAAAAAGGCGTGGATACCAGAGTCCGGGAAAAGAAATTAAAGTTTTCCTACAAAGAACAAAGGGATTACGAGACCATCGAGGAAGACATTGCAAGGCTGGAAGAAAGAATAGAAGAACTGGAAAACAGCATGGGTAAGTTTGCCAGTGATTTTGTAAAATTAAACCAGATCATGCAGGAAAAAGAGGCACTTTCTAAAGAACTGGAAGAAAAAATGGATCGATGGATGTACCTGGAAGATTTAAAAGCACAGATTGATGCCCAAAATGGTATGAAATAAAAACGATATTGAAGAGCAGATGCCATGATAACTGGAAAATATCAATAGAGTATATAAAAGGAGCAGAAAATGGGTAACATAAAACAAGAGATAGAAAAAAGAAGAACATTTGCCATTATTTCCCACCCGGATGCCGGTAAGACAACACTGACAGAAAAGTTTCTGTTATACGGTGGTGCCATCAACCTGGCAGGTTCCGTAAAGGGTAAGGCAACCGCAAGACATGCGGTTTCAGACTGGATGGAGATCGAAAAGCAGAGAGGTATTTCTGTTACATCCTCAGTCTTACAGTTTAACTACGACAATTATTGTATCAACATTCTGGATACACCGGGACATCAGGATTTCTCCGAGGATACCTATCGTACCCTGATGGCAGCGGATTCCGCAGTGATGGTCATTGACGGTTCCAAGGGTGTGGAAGCTCAGACAAGAAAGCTTTTCAAGGTCTGTGCCATGAGACACATCCCGATCTTTACATTCATCAACAAAATGGACCGTGATGCCATGGACATGTTTGAACTTTTAGATGATATCGAAAAGGAGCTTGGAATCGCAACCTGTCCCATCAACTGGCCTATCGGCTCCGGTAAATCCTTCAAGGGTGTTTATGACAGGGAAAAGCAGCAGGTTCACGTATTCTCCGATACAGAAAAAGGTACCAAAGAAGGGGAAGACAAAGTTCTTAATATGGACGAGGCGGCAGAATATATTGGAGAAGATTTAAAAAATCAGCTCTTTGACGAGATCGAACTCTTAGATGGTGCCAGTGCAGAATTTGATCAGGAGCAGGTAGACAAGGGACTTCTCTCCCCGGTATTCTTCGGTTCCGCTCTTACAAACTTTGGTGTGGAGATCTTTCTTAAAAATTTCCTGAAGATGACTTCTTCTCCGCTTCCAAGAAAAGCAGATGTGGGAATGATCGATCCGATGGAAGAAGATTTCTCAGCCTTTGTGTTTAAGATTCAGGCAAATATGAATAAGGCACACCGTGACCGAATCGCATTTATGCGTATCTGTTCCGGAAAATTTGATGCAGGCATGGAAGTTTTCCATGTACAGACCGGTAAAAAACAAAGACTGTCCCAGCCACAGCAGATGATGGCCCAGGACCGTAAGATCGTAGACGAAGCCTATGCGGGAGACATTATCGGAGTCTTTGATCCGGGCATTTTCTCCATCGGTGATACCATCTGTATGCCGGGTAAGAAATTCTGTTACGAAGGAATTCCGACCTTTGCGCCGGAGCATTTTGCCAGAGTGCGTCAGATCGATACCATGAAGAGAAAACAGTTCGTGAAGGGAATCGAGCAGATCGCCCAGGAAGGTGCGATCCAGATCTTCCAGGAATTTAATACGGGTATGGAGGAGATCATCGTAGGTGTGGTAGGTGTTTTACAGTTTGATGTGTTGAAATTCCGTCTGGAAAATGAGTACAATGTGGATATCCGTCTCGAACCGCTTCCATATGAACACATCCGCTGGATTGAAAATGATGACATTGATGTGTCTAAGATCACCGGAACCTCGGATATGAAGAAGATCAAGGATATGAAGGGCAATCCGTTACTCCTGTTCGTCAACAGCTGGAGCGTGGGTATGACCCTCGACCGTAACGAAGGGCTGATTCTTTCTGAATTTGGCAAAAATTAATATTATTTTTTAACTGACGCCCGAGAGAATACAGTTACCCCACTTCGCAGGCTCCATCCTCCTCAACTAAGTCTAAGTATCACTAGCCACTTGCAGGAGAGCCTGCTTCGCGGAGTGATACTAAGACTGGATTTTCGGACTCTTCCGCTTAACGCTACGTGGTGCAACTGTATTTTCTCAGGCTGTTAATAAAAAAATCATTATAAATTTTCAAGGAACAGCTGAGATAGAAGCTATCTAAAGCGTCCCTTGAAATTTAAGATGTTTATTGGTATAATGAGCAGAGGAAACTTGTTGAACGAAACATGGAGGTTTTGAAAATGGAAAAAGACGAATTACGTAAGGGACATACCATTTATGAAGATAAAGACGGCAATACAGTTCAGATTTCTGAGGATGTAATTGCTTCCATTGCAGCAATGAGCATCAAAGACATCAAAGGTGTCAGTGCAGTAGGTTCCGGAATGAAGAACGGAATTATGGAAAAGCTGGGATGGGAAGATCTTGCAAAGGGTGTAAAGGTTGAAGTTTTAGAAGACGGCGTGATCGTGGACGTTGTGATCACAATCAATCTTGACAAGAAGATCATGGAGGTTTCCAAAGAGATTCAGGACAAGATCCAGACAACGATCAAAGACATGACAGACATGGACGTGATTGCTGTAAACGTACGTGTAGCCGGAGTAAACGAAGTGCCGGAAGCATAAGCAGCAGGAGAGCATTTATAAGGGATGTCACATTGACATCCCTTTCATTTCATTTACAAGGTTACTGTACAGACGTCACGATTACTGGAACAGTAACTGCATAAGAAAAGGAGCTATGAACTATGAAGCGCAGAGAGCTTAGAGAGCACATCTTCGAAATCCTTTTCCGTGTGGAATTTATGGATGAGCAGGATATGCAAGAGCAGATGGATCTGTTTTTTGAAGACCTGGCAGCGGGGGCGGAAGATGTAGAATATATGAAAAATAAATATCTGGCAATTCGTGAGAAGATGGCAGAGATTGATAAAACCATTGATGAAAAATCTACCGGATGGAAGACCTCCCGTATGGGTAAGGTAGAGCTGACGATTCTTAGACTGGCAGTTTATGAAATGCTGTTTGATGAGGATGTTCCTGTCACAGTAGCGATCAATGAAGCGGTAGAAATTGCAAAAAAATTTGGCGGAGACGATACACCTTCGTTTGTAAACGGTGTGCTTGCAAAGGTAGCAGGATAAAGGATAGAAGATGAAGCAGAATGTTTACAGTGTGGGACAGGTCAATACCTATATCAAGAACATGTTCGGGCAGGATTATCTGTTGAACCGCCTTTATGTCAAAGGCGAAGTGTCCAACTGTAAATATCATAGCTCCGGTCACATTTATTTTTCCCTGAAGGATGAAACAGGGGCCATTTCCTGTGTCATGTTTGCCGCACAGCGAAATGCCATGAAGTTTCGTCTGGAAGAGGGACAGAGAGTCATCGTTTTGGGCAGTGTCAGAGTCTATGAGCGGGACGGAAAGTATCAGCTTTATGCCAATGAAATCGTACTTGACGGAGTAGGGCTTCTCTATGAGCGGTTTCAGGCATTGAAGGCAGAGTTAGAAGAGATGGGGATGTTTGCCCCGGAATATAAAAAGCCGATTCCCTCCTTTTGCAGACGCATCGGTGTGGTGACTGCACCGACCGGAGCGGCAATTCGTGATATTATGAATATTTCAAAAAGGAGAAACCCCTATGTGCAGCTGATCCTATACCCGGCACTGGTGCAGGGCGAGATGGCAGCACAGAGCATTGCCAGGGGAATTGAAACCCTGGATGCAATGAATCTTGACGTGATGATCGTGGGCAGAGGCGGCGGCTCCATAGAAGATTTATGGGCATTTAATGAAGAGAAGGTGGCGAGAGCCATCTTTCATTGCAATACGCCCATTATTTCCGCAGTGGGACATGAGACAGATACCACCATTGCAGATTATGTGGCAGATCTTCGGGCGCCTACTCCATCGGCAGCAGCAGAGCTGGCAGTATTTTCCTATAAAGAACTGCTGGAAAAGCAGCAGCTTCAGAAAAATAAAATGGAGCTTCTTCTGGAAAACAAGATCACTTATTCCAGAAAGCAGGTGGAGAACTATTGTCTTCGGTTGAAGGCACTAAGCCCCAGACAGCAGCTTCTGGAAAAACGCACCCTGGCAGCAGACCTTGCTGACAGGCTGGAATTAAAAATGAAAGAAAAACTGCGGGAAAACCGTTTTTTACTGCAGGTGTATATAGAAAAATTAAATGGATTATCGCCACTTGGAAAACTAAATCAGGGATTTTCCTTTGTATCAGATAAGAATGGCAAGGCAGTTACCTCTATCAAACAGGTAAAGACAGACGATGAACTGACCATTCATGTGACAGATGGACAAATCAGGGCGATCATCCGGGAAACGAAAGGAATCACAAGGATATGACATTGGAAGAAGCATTTGAACAGCTGGATGAGATCATAGAGAAGATGCAGATGAAGGATGTGTCCCTGGATGATTCCTTCGCCCTTTATACAGAAGGGACAAAGCTGTTAAAATTTTGTAATGAACAGTTGGATACCGTTGAGAAAAAAATGCTGGTATTAAGTGAGGAGGGTGAGCTCTATGAATTTTAAGGAACAGATGGCTGTAAAGGTTGCAGAAATTGAAAAAATCCTGAAAAGTTATATGCCTGCTGAGGAAGGACCACAGAAGGTGATCATGGAGGCTATGAATTATTCTGTTACGGTAGGTGGAAAGAGACTGCGTCCTATGCTGATGCAGGAGACCTATCGTTTATTTGGCGGAGAAGGAGAGGCAATCGAACCTTTCATGGCAGCCCAGGAAATGATTCACACCTATTCTCTGGTGCATGATGATCTTCCCACCATGGATAATGATGAGTTTCGCCGCGGAAAAAAGACCACCTGGGTAGCTTACGGAGAAGACATGGCGATCCTTGCAGGAGACGGACTGTTAAACTATGCTTTTGAGACAGCACTAAAAGCCTTTGAGAAAGCAGAAAGCACAAAGGTTGTAGAATGCCTAAAGATCCTTTCCAAAAAGGCAGGAATTTATGGCATGATCGGCGGTCAGGTCGTTGATGTGATGTCGGAGGAAAAGAAGATCGATAAAGAAACCCTGCTTTTCATTCACAGGAATAAAACAAGCGCATTGATCCAAAGCTCCATGATGATCGGTGCCGTGATGGCGGGAGCTTCCAAAGAAGAGGTGGAAAAGATAGAGCAGATTGGTGAAGATATTGGAATCGCGTTCCAGATTCAGGATGATATCCTGGATGTGACCAGCTCCTTAGAGGTTCTTGGAAAGCCGGTTCACAGTGATGAAAAAAATGAAAAGACCACTTATCTTACACTGGAAGGGCTGGAGAAGTCAAAGAAAGAAGTGGAAGAGCTTTCCCATAGAGCGATCCAGGGCCTGAAATCCTTTGATAGAGAAAATCAGTTCTTAAATGAGCTGGTAGAAATGTTAATACATAGAGAAAAATAAGGTAAATGCGATGGTACTGGAAAAAATCAACGAAGTAAATGATATCAAAAAACTAAGCTGGGAGGAGCTGGAGGTTCTTTCCGAGGAGATCCGTGAATTTCTCATCGAGAAGATCAGTGTTACCGGTGGTCATCTGGCATCCAATCTCGGGGTTGTAGAGCTTACCATGGCACTTCATTTAAGCTTTGATCTGCCGGCAGACAAGATCGTATGGGATGTGGGACATCAGGCTTATACCCATAAGATTCTCACCGGCCGGAAGACCGGTTTTGATGAACTGCGTAAATACGGCGGCATGAGCGGCTTCCCGAAACGTAAGGAAAGTGAATGTGACAGCTTTGATACCGGTCACAGCTCTACTTCCATTTCCGCAGCCATGGGTCTGGTAAATGCAAGAGATCTTCTGGGCGAAAAGCATCACGTCATTGCGGTCATCGGTGATGGTGCACTGACCGGCGGTATGGCCTATGAAGCATTAAACAATGCTTCCCATCTGAAGAAAAATTTCATCATCGTATTAAATGACAATAAAATGTCCATTTCCGAAAATCTGGGGGGAATGTCCAAATATTTAAATTCCCTTCGTACTGCGGAATTTTATAACGGTCTGAAAAATGGTGTGGAGCATACCCTGATCAACATGGGCGGACAGAAAGTATACGAAGGTCTCAAACGTACCAAGGATGGTATTAAGCAGCTGTTTGTACCGGGAATGCTCTTTGAAAATATGGGCATCAAATACTTAGGCCCGGTAGACGGACATAACATTTCGGACATGCAGAGGGTATTTAACGAAGCCAAGCGTGTGAAGGGGGCGGTGCTTGTTCATGTACTGACAAAGAAAGGCTATGGCTATGAACCGGCAGAAAAAAATCCTTCCAAATTCCATGGAACAGAGCCTTTTGTCATTGAGACCGGCCTTCCAAAGAAGAAAAAAGAAAAACCAAATTATACAGATATCTTTTCCGCAGCACTTTGTAAGCTTTCGGAAAAAAATGATAAAGTAGTAGCCATTACAGCGGCCATGCCGGATGGAACGGGCTTAAAAAAATTTGCAGGCCTCTATCCGAACCGTTTCTTTGATGTGGGAATCGCAGAGGAGCATGCAGTGACCTTTGCAGCGGGACTGGCAGCCGGAGGCATGATTCCTGTGGTGGCGGTTTATTCCTCCTTCCTGCAAAGAGCCTATGACCAGATCATTCATGACGTGTGTATTCAGAACCTTCATGTGATCTTCGCCATCGACCGTGCAGGTCTGGTAGGAAGCGATGGAGAGACCCATCAGGGAATCTTTGACCTTTCCTTCCTGGCAAGCATTCCCAACCTGTGCATTATGGCACCAAAAAATAAGCAGGAATTATATTCCATGCTGAAATTTGCTATCAAATACGAAGGTCCCATTGCGATTCGTTACCCGAGAGGGGAAGCTTACGAAGGCTTGGAAGGATTCCGGGAAAAGATCGTTTACGGCAAGGCGGAAATGCTTTATCCGGAAAAGGACATTGCCCTTCTGGCAGTGGGAAGCATGGTACGTGTTGCAGAGGAGGTACGGGAAAGCCTGAAGGAAAAGGGCTTAAGCTGTACCCTCATCAACGCAAGATTTGTAAAAGAATTTGACAGGGAGCTCATTGCCTCTTTAGCAGAGAATCATAAGCTTTTAGTCACCATGGAAGAAAATGTAACTACCGGCGGCTTTGGAGA
>CALZFY010000086.1:0-9035 GCA_945786935.1 uncultured Lachnoclostridium sp. | reverse complement strand
AAGTCATCATAATGTAGGCGGACTGCCCGACTATGTAGATTTCAAGGAGATTATCGAACCCTTAAGACTCTTATTTAAGGATGAGGTACGTAAAGCCGGATTAGAGCTTGGAATTCCGGAATATCTGGTATATCGTCAACCCTTCCCGGGCCCCGGACTGGGAGTTCGTATTGTGGGCGAGGTAACGGCAGAAAAGGTCAGAATCGTACAGGATGCGGATTATATTTACCGGGAAGAAATTGCAAAAGCGGGTATTGATAAAGACCTGGGACAGTATTTTGCAGCCCTTACCAACATGCGTTCCGTAGGCTGTATGGGAGATGAACGTACCTACGATTATGCCGTGGCACTACGTGCCGTGACCACCTCCGATTTCATGACAGCCGAAAGCGCAGAACTTCCCTGGGAGGTATTAGGAAAGGTAACCAATCGAATTGTGAATGAAGTCAAGGGGGTAAATCGTGTGCTTTATGACTGCACCGGAAAACCACCTGCGACGATTGAGTTTGAATAACAAAAGCAACTCAAAGAATGCCGTATTTATGCGGCTTATGAGGCTTTTCAATAACGATTTGATAACAAAATGATAACACTGTGATAAATTGCATTATTGATAAATAGTGCAAATGGTTAACAGGTGTGGTTTCAGATAAGACAATAAAAGGTCTTGTCGAGCTAATGAAAAATTAGCTTGGCAAGACCTTTTTCTTTGCCTGAAAGTAAGCCGGCTGAAACGATTCGAAGAGCATTATTTCTTCTTATTTTCAGATTAATCGATTTTTTTGCCCTCAGCAATAAGCATGTCGCTGAGTTCCTGAGGGATGACTTTTGCGAAATGAGTATGTGGTGTCTGACCAACAACTGGATAGTGATAGCGCCACTGGTCATATTCATCCTGGGTGATCTGCTTAGACTCCAGTGCCTCTGCTTTATCCATCCAGTCCATTATCATATCATAGAGCTGGCTGCTGTCAGGAAAATGCTTTAAATCGAGATAAAGACGAGGCTGTCCGTCCTCTGCTTTCTCTATTTTAAGACCATAGCGGTCTTCAAGGGTAAAAAGAGTATGCATAAGACCAACATAGGAATCAATATCCGGTACTTTCAGTGCTTCCGGATTTACATCAAATGTATCTGCAAGTGCCTTAATAAGATTGTCTTTTGGAACACGGGTTTCTTTTTCATATTGAGCCATACGGACATCGGCGGATTTTTCATCAAAGCCAATCTGTCCTCCTACATATTTTTGAGTCATTCCGCGTTTGGTGCGGAAGAAATGGATTCTTTCTCCTATTGCCATGGTAATTGCTCCTTTCGCTGTAAGAAAAATAAACCAGATTTCTCCGAAATCTGACCCCATTCGGAATCCGCCCTGTGGGCTACTTCCTCATGTGGTTTACGTGTCTAAACAATACAGGTAGAGATGCAAGCATCACACCTGTATTTGTTTGACACTGTTTATTTTAACATATTTGTTTAGTGCACTCAAGAACAAATTAAACAAAAAAGTTTAATTATTCACTTGACTTTAACAAAAATGTTTAGTATTATAGATTTCACAAAGACTTAAACAAATTAGTTTAAGATAAAAACTGAATGATCGTCTGAGATATGATTATGACTCCGGAAAAGTATGCGATGATCGAAAGGGAGCGTATGGAGGGAGCGGAAACGGCGCAGTCCAAAACAGTCAATTAGGCTAATGAAACCAGAGGTTACCCGCCAGGAAAGTGTCAAAGGGAAACGACAAGTATCACAATAACAGATTTAAGAAAAGGAAGGTAAGAAGGATTATGGAAAAAATGTTTTTAAGAGTTTCAGATGTGGAAGAGATTTTAGGAGTATCAGAAAGTTATGCTTATAAGCTGATCAGAAAGCTTAACAAAGAAATGCAGGATCTGGGATTTCAGACCATACAGGGAAGAATTGATACAAAATTCTTCTATGAGCATTTCTATCAGACTCAGAATTATGAGAGGAGGGATGCATAATGCCGGTTTATAAGAACGAAAAGAATGGTACTTGGTATGCGATGGTGCGATACAAGGACTGGACGGGACAGAATAAACAGAAGTGCCAGAGAGGTTTTGCCACAAGGCGTGAAGCTTTAGAATGGGAGGCTCAGTTCAAGTTGCAAAAGACCGCTGATATTGATATGACACTGGAAGCTTTCTACGAATTATATGAGCAGGATGTCAGACCGAGGCTCAAGGAAAATACATGGCTGACAAAGCAGGTTATTATCGAAAAGAAGATTCTTCCCTATTTAGGGAAACGGAAATTGTCAGAGATCACGGCAAAGGATGTGATTGACTGGCAGAATGAAATGATGAAGCTGAAAAAGCCAAATGGGGAGCCATTATCACAATGTTACCTGAAAACAATTCATGCGGAACTGAGTGCTTTATTCAATCATGCAGCAAAATATTATGAGCTACATATCAATCCAGCAAGGAATGCCGGATGTATGGGACAGGAAGAAAACAAGGAAATGTCATTCTGGACAAAGGAAGAGTACCTGAAATTTGCAGAAGCCATAATGGACCGTCCGATTTCCTATTATGCTTTTGAAATTCTTTACTGGTGCGGAATCCGTGAAGGAGAACTGCTTGCGCTTACTCCCGCAGACTTTGATTTTGATAAAGCAGTATTACGCATCAATAAATCATATCAGAGAATTCATGGTGAGGATGTGGTCACGACTCCTAAAACGAAGAAAAGCAATCGTATGATCAAGATGCCGAAATTCTTATGCGAGGAAATGAAGGATTGTCTGAAAATGTTCTATGACATAAAGCTTACAGACCGGATATTTCAGTCACTGTCAAAGCATGTACTTGCCACAGAGATGGAAAGAGGCTGTAAGGTTACTGGACTTAAGAAAATCAGAATTCATGATCTGCGTCACAGTCATGTTTCGTTTCTGATCAATAAAGGATTTACAGCATTGGAAATTGGAAATCGTGTTGGGCATGAGTCAGAAAAGATAACCTATCGGTATGCGCACCTGTTTCCAACGAAGCAGGATGAAATGGCAGATTTCCTTGACAATGAACGTGGTATGGATGTCAAAGATCAGGAGGATGAAAAGGATGTCAGCTAAGAATTTAGACCAAAAAGGACGTCATAGAAACAAAATAGTGGCTTTCCGTGTTTCACCGGAAGAAGATGCACTGATTGAAAGAGCAGTTCATCTCTCGGGGCTTACGAAACAGGATTTCATTATAAAAAGGCTTCAGAACAAGGACATCGTTGTTCAGGGAAATCCTAAAGTATTCAAAGCCTTAAAAGAAGAATTGAAAGGGGTGATGCAGGAACTTCAAAGAATTGATTCCGGTGCAGGTGTAGATTCAGATCTGTTGGATACGATTCGTCTTATAGCGATAACACTGGAAGGCATGAAGAAGGATGATGAATGGAAACAGTAAAAGAAAGATCCCCTGCTGGTAACAAGGGATTTTCCTAAAAAGCCGAAGCCTTTCAATACATATTTACAAGAAAAGTATAACAAGGCTTTCGGTCAAATTCAATAAAATTTTGAAAACAGGAGGCAGAAAGTTATTGAACATATTTCATGAAATAAAGTCCATGATATCTGTCAGGCAGGTGGCAGAATCCTATGGACTGAAAGTGAACAGAAACGGAATGGCCTGCTGTCCATTCCATAATGATAAATATCCGAGCATGAAGATAGATTCGTCTCATTATTATTGTTTTGGATGTGGAGCACATGGTGATGCAGTCGGATATGTGGCAGAGATGTTTTCTTTGGCACAATATGATGCTGCATGCAAAATCATTCAGGATTTTAATCTTCCCATAGAAACGGAACACAAAATTTCTGATGACGAAAAAAATGCTTATCGGAAACTTGTGGAGCAGAAACAGTATGCAGAAACTGTGAAGAAAAGATTTGAACGCTGGGCAGATGAAACGATTGACCAACTAAAAGAATGTAAGCACCTGATAGAAGAAGCTAAGGACTTGATCTTTACGAAAGAGCCGGGGACGGCTGTTATTTCAAATGGATTTGCGTATATGCTCCACCAGCAGGAGAAGATAGAGTACTGGCTTGACATTCTTTGTATGGGAGATGAAGCGGATAAACGTCAACTCTTTCTTATGGATGGGAAGGAGGTGAAGCGGATTGCAGCAAATATTAAACGAGCAGGAGATGAAATCCTTGGCAGAAATCGAAAACGTGTTGGATAGTAATCCTTCTTATTCAACAGAAGATGTTCGTCAGATGCTTTCAACAGATGAAAAAGGCAGAGCGTATCAGAGCATTGATAACTGCATGATTGCTTTGCAAAATGATCCGGTGCTTGCGGGAGCAATCTGCCATAATGACCTTACATGTAAGACAGATATCATTAAAAATCTTGGCTGGGATAAGCCAAAAGGCGGAGGAATCCGTGACGTGGATGTGGATCAGATTGACTGGTATCTGGAGCGTACCTATGGACTTAAGAACTATAAAGCCATAGGAAAAGCTCTTAATATTATCGCCAGTCAGAATCATTTTCACCCTGTAAAGGAACGCCTGGAATCACTTGAATGGGATGGAGTCAGCCGTATCGCTGATGTGCTCCCGAAATATCTTGGAGCAGATCAGTGTGAGCATACCACAGAGGTAATGCTTTTACTCATGCAGGCGGCAATCCACAGAATTTATGATCCCGGATGCAAGTTTGAAATAATGGTATGTCTGGTCGGAGGACAGGGAGCCGGAAAATCTTCTTTTTTCAGATTGCTGGCAATTGATGATGAGTGGTTCTCGGATGACCTGAGCAAACTTGGAGATGACAATATTTATAGAAAACTGCAAGGCCACTGGATTATAGAAATGCCTGAAATGCTTGCAACGGTAAATGCAAAAACTGTAGAAGAGATCAAAGCTTTCTTAAGCAGACCTAAGGATAATTACAAGATTCCTTATGAAACACATCCTGAGGATAGACCAAGACAATGTGTCTTTGTCGGTACAAGCAATACGCTTGATTTTCTTCCATTGGACAGAACCGGGAATCGAAGATTTGCTCCCATTATGGTTCATCCGGAACGAGTGAAAAAGCATATTCTTGAAGATGAGAAGGAATCCCGTGAGTACATTGAACAGCTTTGGGCAGAGATGATGGATTTCTACTATAAGCATAAGAACTACAAACTGAAACTTTCAAAGGATATGGAGGAATATCTAAAAGTAATGCAGAAGGAATTCATGCCGGAGGATACCAAAGTGGGACAGATTCAGGAGTGGCTTGATGATTGTTCGGAAGATTATGTGTGTACACTTATGATTTACAGGGAAGCACTGAAGCATGAATTTGATGATCCGAAACAATGGGAATTGCGGGAGATCGGAGATATTCTGAACAACAGCATCGAAGGATGGAGCAAAGGACCACAGCACCGATTTGAAAAATATGGTCCGCAGAGAAGCTGGAAAAGAAATGAACCAAGTGGTGGTTTTATAAAAGTACCGGATGATACAGAACTGCCATTTCGATAAAAAGTTTTTTAGAGCCTGTTTACAAATTTCGTTTACAAGCCGGTGTAAACATGACCGTAAACGCATCTGTTTACAGAAGAATGTTGAATTCTAGCGGTTTTCGGGCTTTGTAAACAAAGTAAACAGGAAAAAATCAAAAGACAAAAAGTGGAAAATATTGTAAACGCGCTCTGTAAACAGGCGCAGATTTTTAAGGAAGAAAGTGTGAAAAAACCATATATGGTAGTTTTTTCACACAGCAAATTTGTGCAAAGCACAAATTCGCAGAATTTAAAGAAAGGCATGGTAATTATATGGAAGGATTTAACATTAACGGAAAAATATTAATTGGAATTGATCACGGATATGGAAATATGAAAACCCGTCACACTGTATTCAAGAGTGGCGTTAAGTGTTATGCATCAGAGCCGGCAATCGCATCTAATATGCTGGAGTATGATGGTAAGTATTATGTGATTGGAGAGAGCCATAAGGTATTCATTGCCAATAAAAATGAGGATGATGATTATTATATTCTTACCCTGGCTGCAATTGCAAAGGAACTTGCTTTTAGAAATATCAGCACTGCGGACGTGCTTCTTGCAGTCGGTCTTCCTCTGAACTGGCTTTCTAACCAGAGACAGGGTTTCAAAGATTATCTGATGAGAAATTCCGAGGTGGATTTCAAATTCTGCAATGAAAGCTATCATATCAGAATATGTGATGTGGCTGTCTACCCTCAGGGATATGCTGGTATCGTTGCTTCGATGCCATCATATAAAGGAGTACATATGCTTGCTGATATCGGCAATGGCACAATGAATACACTGGTAATTACAAACGGCAGAGCGATGTCAGACCGGATGTATACTGACAAGCTTGGCGTGCATCAGTGTGTAAAGCGCATTTATAACGCTGTACAGGCTGAATGTGGAAAGCTGCCGGATGAGAGCCTGATTGAAGATTTCCTCAGAAACGGAACAGTCGACACATCCAATCGCATCTTATCAGTGATGCAGACTGAGGCAGAAAAATACACTGTAGAAATTTTTGATAAGCTCAGTGAATATGAGTATGATCCGGAGATGGTCAAGCTTCACATTATTGGTGGTGGAGGATGTCTTATCAGAAACTTTGGAGTCTATGATACAGAAAGTGTGGAGATCATTTCAGATATATGTGCTACTGCGAAAGGATATGAGAGTTTATATATGACACAGGTAAGAGTGAGAAAGGGAGCGTGAGCTCTCTTTTCTGCATTACAGGTAAATGCTTATGAAGGATAAAAGAATAAGTCTCAGATTCCGGGCTGACAACGAAAGGGATATGGAAGCATGGAAAATGCTTGAAGAAATGGCGCAAAAGAAAAATGCATCGAAGAACTCAGTTGCTATTGAACTGATTTTATCAGGTTCAACGAAAAGGAATGCTGATGATGTACTTGCGGAGCGTATTGCTGAATTGGTTGCAGATAAGCTTACAAATAAGCTGACAATGCAGACAGGCAGTAGCGTATCAAATGGAGCTATTGTTTCAGGTGATGGAAGGGACGAGGATCATGATGAAACAAAGTCCCAATCAGACGAACCGGAATTGCTCGGGGAGGATGCACTCGATTTCCTTGATCTATTTGGATAGGCATTACAATGATGCCAAACGGATATATGTGGCATAAAAATGATGCCACATTTCAAGGAAAGCGAGGCAGGTCATAGCCAAGCGGATGTACTTTGGCAAGCTATGGCCTGTATATCTGCCAACAGCTTTTATTGTTGGCAGAAAGCCCTCCGCAGGAGTCCCTCGGAAGAGCGACTTATGTTTTGATGCGAAGTGTCAAAACTAATAAGGAGTTACTCTTGGAAAGAGTAACAGAACCCCGGCGGTATGCGCCGGGAACCCGCTTAGGCGGGCATAGTGAAAAAGAATGGTTTTAGAAGGGAGAAAATGCCTATGGGAAAAACAATTTCATTTGTAAAAGGAAAAGGGAGCATATCCCATAATAATAGAGATTTTATTGCGGAAAATGTAGATCGTAATCGAACTGCATGGAATGTGGAGTATATTAAGCAGCCAATCAGAGAAGCTTATAATCAGCTCTTTGGTGAAGCGATAGCAGAATATAATGCAAAGCAGAAACGAAAGGACCGGCAGGTTACGGATTATTTGAAGGACATAAAGAATTCCGGAAATGGAGAGAAACAATTTTATGAGATTGTTGTACAGATTGGAAAAAAGGATGATACAGGTGTCCTGGATTCAGAGGGAAATCTATCTGTGGACGCAAAAGCAGCAAGTGAAATATTAGATGAATATGCCAGAAGTTTTCAGGAACGAAATCCGAATCTGTATTTGTTTAATGCGGTTCTCCACATGGATGAAGCAACACCACATTTGCATCTTGATTATATTCCTGTAGCACATGGATATAAAACAAAGATGCATACAAGAAATAGTCTTACAAAGGCTTTACAGGAAATGGGGATTGCTCCGGCTGTCTCAAAGACAGATAATGAGACAACTCATTGGCAGGAAAGAGAACGTGAATATTTAAAAGGATTGTGTTTGGAGCGGGGGATTGAGGTAGAAATCCTTGGAGTAAAACGTGATAATTACACGATTCCCGAATATAAGGCAGCTATTCAGGCTACAGAGGAACTGACGGCAGAACTTGAAATACTAAATGCTGAAAAACAGGAAGCTGAGAGTGTGATTGCATCAGTAGGTGCTGAAATTGCAGATGCAAGGGAAGAAGTTGAAGAAAGCAAAAAGCATCTTGATGAAATAAATGAGCAAATCGCAGACAGGGAAAAACGCTATGCAGTATATGAAAAGAAAATTGATAAAGTATTGGCTGCTGGAAAGCCTGTTGCAAAGGAACTTGCGGTGATTCGTAAGAATGCAAAACAGCTTCCCTCTATTCTTGGAAGTGAGCCATCAGTCAAAATTTCTGAGAAAGATTTCAACCGTCTTATTGATATGGCGCAGGCATCAGGGACTTTGGAAAAATTAAATGAAATCTATGATCGGGAACTGGAACACATGCAGGGGATAATTGATGACCTAATGGTTCAAGTGAAAACATGGAAGGATAAAGTACTGCAATATGATAAGTTCTTTAATGTAAAAGGATTAGTGGAAGAGTTCAAGGAATTTGTAAGACCGAAGTCTATAAAAGAGCGGATGGAGGCTAAGCAGAAGGGTGTTGAAAAACAGAAATGCGAACAGGTAGTGAATTCTACAGCGAGGAGGGAAAAGGACATTGCAATATAAATATCAATGTCTGTTCGATGAGGGGATTTAGGGTAGCCTTGTTTAGAAATTAGTCATCATAGCAACGAGAATGAGTTAAAGAAATTGTTCATCAAGGCGGCCAACGAGTTATTTTCTGAAAGGGAAGAGATTCTTGCCAATACCAAAGTTATGATGGAAATGGTCTGTGAGACGGATTCGCTGGACAGGGATTTGCAGGATAGCATCGCAGAACTTAACATCATCTCGGAGCAGATGCAGATTGCCATTGCAGAGAACAGCCGTGTGGCATTAG
>CALZFY010000085.1:0-9088 GCA_945786935.1 uncultured Lachnoclostridium sp. | reverse complement strand
ATATCCTCTCCGCTGTCGTCCATATGGACGAGAGAACGCCCCATATGCACCTCTGGAAGCCTGCGACGATGATATTCTCCGTCTGGCAATCAACCTTGCTTTCTCCTGTTCTCTGCGAATGGGTGAGCTTCTGGGGCTGACCTGGGACTGTGTAGACATTTCTCCTGCGAGTATCGAACTTGGTCAGGCAAGCATCTTCGTTGAAAAGGAGTTGCAGAGAGTAAATCGTGAAGCGATGGCAGATCTGAACGGAAAGGACATTATGTTCAAGTTCCCGCCGACCTTTGCCAGTACGCACACCGCATTGGTTCTCAAAACACCTAAGACCAAAACCAGTGTCCGCAAGGTATTCTTACCGAAAACCGTAGCGGAAATGTTGGTGCAGCGAAAGGCTGACATCGAAGAATTGAAAGACCTTTTCGGTGACGAGTTCGTAGACTTTAATCTGGTGTTCTGTTCTTCCAATGGCAAGCCGATTGAGGGTCAGGTTATCAACCGTGCTTTCAATAAGTTGATCGAGGAGAACGGGCTGCCGAAGGTGGTTTTCCATAGTCTCCGACATTCCAGTATCACTTACAAGCTGAAGCTGAACGGTGGCGATATGAAATCCGTTCAGGGTGACTCCGGTCACGCACAGGTCAAGATGGTAGCGGATGTTTACTCCCATATCATCGACGATGACCGAAGGCTGAACGCCGAAAGACTGGAAGCTGCTTTTTACTCTGGTAGACAGGCAACACCGGAACCGGTACAGCCGGTCACACAGGAAAGCTCCACCGATGATAAAGAGCTTCTTCTGAAACTTCTGCAAAACCCTGAAATGGCAGCACTCTTGAAGTCGCTGGCAAAGACCTTATAGAATTAAAATGGCAGATCCTTTTACATAGCTTTCATAGCTTGTAAAGGGGTCTGCCCTTATTTTTGTTTTTGGGGGGTGCAAAATGGATAGAGCATTTATGGACGAGTATTATGATAAAATGCGAGCTGATGATATTGAGGAATTATCAAGCCAGAGGAATGAGGATTATTCCGATAGAGCCGATGATTACAAAGCTGCAAAGCAGGCTCTGCTTGAGGGATTGGGGTTATCGTATTTATTTAGCGGAAACCGCAAACTTACACCAGAAGAAAAAGAACTCTGGTTGTTGTTCGACAGGGTATATGTAACAGAGCTTCTGGCAAGGGATGAATTTGCGAAGGGCGCATATATGCTGGGAGCTGAAGATCGAGAAACTATGCTTCGATAAATACTGTACCTGCTTCGGCAGGACAGGTTACATACAATCATTCGTCCCGAAAAATTCTATGGAATTTCTGATAATTCTGGTTGAAAAATTCGGTTTGAAATGATATATTAAACAGACTTAAATTGGTGTCGTGTGACACCAGCGGCTCCACATGAGAATGAACTGTATTTCCTGTCATTCCGCATAACGAGCAGTTACATAGTGACATTTACTTGCACTTGCAACGTCCACCAAAAATCGAAAGCCTTGCTAATTTCGAGCCAATCGGACGGTGTAAAATCCCTCTGAATTAGCTATCACAGCGTAGTATCAGATGGGATTTGAAATGCTGAAAAACCCTGTATTTCCAAGCATTTTTTAGCATTAGATGTCACTTCCCGATGTCGTATCGGGGCTACTCCTAAGCGGATGCTATAAGTTTGATTTGCATCTGACATTCCCTAAAAGTGTGTATCTGCACAAAAATAGGGAATGGATATAGTGTGACGAATAGATGCTCTTGGAAGTGTTATAGGGGCGAGTATGCCTATTTTACGAGTGGAATTTGAGTAATCGCAATAATTACGACCGAATTTGTGCGTGTTTGCGTATATGAATTTTACCCAAAATAATTATCATTGTTTTAATTCATAACTTTTCAAAAGTTAAAACGAAAATAAAGGTTAAAAGGAGTATAGAATAGATGTTATCGGGATGTGTTCAATAACTGAAACGGACGAAAAATAAAAGCGAAAAACAATCAAAAAATCAATCGTAAAAATTTGCGATTGATTTTTTGCGCATTTATGCGTATAATATAATCAATAAAGTTGGAAAGGATGCGATTATTATGCGTGAAACGAGAATATTAGAGTTCAAGGAAACGATTACAAATACTTTTTTAAAAACAGTCAGTGCCTTTTCGAATTATGATGGTGGAACAATTCTTTTTGGAGTAGATGATGATGGAAATGTGAAAGGTTTGCCAGATGTAAAGCAGGCGTGTCTGGATATCGAAAATAAAATCAATGACAGTATTTCGCCTCAACCGAATTATACACTTGAAATACAGAATAATGATCAGACGATAAAACTCACTGTAACCAGTGGTCTTCAGAAGCCGTATTTGTATAAATCAAAAGCATACAAACGAAATGATACAGCGACGATAGAGGTAGATACTCTGGAATTTACAAGACTTGTATTAGACGGGAAAAATATAAGATTTGAAGAATTGCCTTGTAAAGATCAGGATCTGTCTTTCGAAGTTTTACAGCGTAAATTGAAAGAAAGTATTCAGATTGAAACTTTTAATCAGGATACATTGAGAACATTGAACTTATATGACAATGTAAATGGTTTTAATAATGCAGCGGGACTTTTGGCGGATAAAAATCATTTTCCAGGAATTGATATTGTTAAGTTCGGAGAAAACATCAGCATTATTCAAAAGAGAACTACTGTTGAAAACATATCCATTTTGGATGCGTATGAAAAGGCACTTGCTGTGTACAGAGACTATTATCAGTATGAAGTAATTCAGGGCGCTGACAGAAAGAAGATGGAGAAGATTCCGGAAGCAGCTTTCAGAGAGGCAATTGCGAATGCTCTGATTCATAGGGTATGGGATGTGGATTCACACATCAGAGTTTCCATGTTTGATGATAGAATAGAAGTTGTATCTCCGGGAGGCTTGCCATCCGGAATAACAGCAGAAGAATATTTGTCAGGTAAACTCTCTGTTTTAAGAAATAGAAATCTTGCTAATGTATTTTACAGATTAGGATTTGTCGAGATATTTGGAACAGGAATTACAAGAATAAAACAACTGTACACAGAGGGGCTGATGAAACCGGACTTTGATGTGTCAGAGAATTCTATAAAAATTGTGCTTCCGTTGTTTGAAAAGGATGCTAATTTAACCGAAGACGAAAAAGTGATCTATAAACTCTTAAGTAAAACTATGTTGAAACCAATCAGTGAAATTGCGCCATATGTATCTTTTGGCAAATCAAAGACAACAAAGTTGTTGAAAGATATGGACGAAAAAGGTGTGATTGCAGTTGAAGGGAAAGGCAGAGGTACGAAATATATATTGAAATAGACACCGTTTAGAGTACAAAAAATCATTCTGGAAAGTGTGATTTGAGAAAAAATAAGCAGGAGAAAATGATAACTATGATAAAGATACTCTTTATCTGCTTGGGCAACATCTGTCGTTCCCCCATGGCAGAATTCATTTTAAAAGATATGGTAGCCACCCGCCACCTTGCCGATAGATTCTATATCGCCTCCGCCGCAACCAGTACAGAGGAAATCTGGGGTGACGTTGGCAATCCGGTTTACCCGCCGGCGAGAGAAAAACTTGCCGAGCATGGAATTTCCTGTAAAGGGAAGCGTGCGGTACAAGTGAAAAAATCAGACTATACAGCCTATGATTATCTTATCTGCATGGATACCAACAATTTGCGTAACCTTCGTCGGATCATTGGTGACGATAAAGAAGGCAAGGTAAGCCTTCTCTTGGATTACACAGATCGCAAGGGTGCTTCCATTGCAGATCCATGGTATACCGGTAATTTTGATATCACTTATGATGATATCGTAGAAGGATGCGAAGGATTTTTAACCTTTTTACAGGAACGGGGAGACATTTAAGTAATAAAACGGGGACGGTGTCAGAAAACACCGTCCCCATTGAGATGAAGGGATAGTTACTGATTTACTTTCTTTCCCTTAATAAACACATACTTAACCTTGGTGGAGATTTCAAATGGGCAGCCATCGGTAATGACCACGTCGCCATCCTTGCCTACTTCCAGGGACCCGACAACATCATCAATTTGAGCATGCTTTGCGGCATTGATGGTGATTGCCTGGAATGCGTCGAAAGGTTTCATTCCGGACTGAACGGCCAGGCCGGCACAGTGGCGCAGATATTCCTGAGGAATCACAGGAGAGTCTGTGATAATGGAAACCTTGCAGCCTGCGTTAGCCAGAATGCCGGGAGTAGTGAAACTTTTGTTGCGCAGTTCAATCTTGCTGGCACTGGTGAGAGATGGGCCAACGGCCATGGGAATATCCTTCTCCTTTGCCAGTTCATCCACGATTAGATGACCTTCGGTGGTATGCTCCAAGGTCAGCTTCAGATCGTATTCTCTTGCAATGCGGATAGCATCAAAAATGTCATCGGTGGCATGGGCATGAGCCTTCAGAGGAATTTTTTTCTCAATTACAGGAAGCATTGCTTCCAGCTTCTGATCGTATGCAGGAAGTTTGCTGACATCGTCTCCGGCAGCATCCTTCTTAGCCTTGTATTCTTTTGTTTTCTCGATCAGGTTGCGAAGGTTTGCCTGGGTGGTCATACGGGTCATGTTGCCCTTGTCCCGATAGCAACGCTTAGGGTTCTCGCCGAATGCACATTTCATAGCTACATTGTTGCGCACAACCATGTCGTCTACGCGCTTACCGATGGTTTTAATGGCAACAAAGGTACCGCCGACTACGTTGGCAGATCCGGGACCTACACAGACCGTGGTGACACCCTCATTCGCAGCGTGCTGGAATGCAGGATCCATAGCCTTGATGCCGTCGATACCGCGAAGGTGAGGAGTGGTAACGTCGCTGATTTCATTATAGTCCATGCCTTCAAAGCCCATTCCGTATCCATCCAGACCGATGTGACCATGAGCCTCAACGAAGCCGGGCATAACCTGCAGACCGGTTGCGTCAATCATTTCAGCACCTTCAGCAGACAGGTTCTCGCCAATGGCCTTGATCTTTCCGTCTTCGATCAGAATGTCAGCCACAAAGGCTTCTTCCTGAATTGCATTGTGAATGTTTCCGTTTTTGATAAGTAACATGAAAAAACTCCTTTTATTTTTGTTATTAAAAAAATTAATCCAGTAAATAGGTCTCAATCGCGTAAGCCACTCCGCATTCATCGTTGGTGTATGGTACTACGACGTCAGCGTGAGCGGCAGCTTCCTGGTAAGCATTTTTCATGGCTACGGCAAAACCTGCAAAATCAAACATGGTGATGTCATTGAGACCATCGCCGCATACCATCAGTTCTTCTCTTGTGATACCAAGGTAATCGCATACGCTTGCCAGTCCGATATCCTTTCCTACACCCTGGGGAGCAGCTTCCAAAAAGAATGATTCGGCAAAGAAGCTAACCATGCGGTCAGAATATTTACTAAGCATTTCATCCCGTACCTTGATGAGATTTTCGTGTTCCCCTGAAATCATCAGTTTATTCACCGGAAAATCCAAGTATTCCGGCAGACTTGGAACCTTAAGAAGTTCGGTATTGTTGCACTTACATTCTAAAAGTACGTATTTTGTATCGAATTCGGAAATAACCTGGGTGTCATTATAGGAAACCGGTGCAGTATCATGTTTGGCTGCAATGGCGCAGATGTCCGGAATGAGTTCATGAGGCAGATCATAGCTGATGATCGTTTTACCGGTTTTACAGTCAATGATCTTTCCGCCGTTAAATGCCAGGATGATACCGCCGCGTTTTTCAAGCTCAAGTTCATCAGCAATATAGGTCATTCCCATGGGTGCACGGCCGGAGGCAAGGATGACAGTAACTCCCGCATCCATGGCTTTCCAGATTGCTTCCTTATTTTTCCGGGGAAGCTTTTTGTCTTTGTCTGTTAAGGTACCGTCAAGATCCAGTGCCAGTGCTTTATATTTCAATGTATTCATGTAAATTCTCCTTGAGTTTTGTAGTGAATCACGGATCAGAGCCGATTTGCAAAATAGATTGGTCTGAACATTTATCATTGTAATGTGCCATATCCATAAAGTAAAGCCAAATCTTGCATAATTTATCCATAAGATGTAAAATGATGTTACTGTTCAGGCGTTACTGTTTCGAGAGAGTTTTCATAAGAAAATCCCGAGTTTTGCCATTTGGTGGAATTGAGTGAGCAGTAGCAAAATGATTGAAGCTGAAATGAATATGAGGAGGATTTGACAATGAAATTAGAGACATTACAAAAAGATATGATTGCAGCCATGAAGGCAAAGGATAAAGAACGCAAGGATTCCATTTCTTCTTTGATCGGTGCAATCAAAAAGGTTGCCATCGATGAAAAGGTGAGGGACGATATCCCGGAAGAACTGGTTGACAGAGTTATATTAAAGGAAATGAAGAGCGTAAAAGAGCAGATCGATACCTGCCCGGCAGAAAGAACCGAGCTTTTGGAAAGCTACAAGGCCCGTTATTCAGTCATTGAAGAATATGCTCCGAAAATGCTTTCTCCGGAAGAAGTCAAAGCATTGATTCTGGAAAAATTTGCAGACGTCGTTGCCACGAAGAACAAAGGCATGATCATGAAAAATGTCATGGGAGAATTAAAAGGAAAAGCTGACGGCAAGGTGATTAATCAGATCGTTGCAGAGCTTTGCCAGTAAAATAAAAAAGAGCTGGAAATCGGACTTGAACCGACGACCTACTGATTACGAATCAGTTGCGCTACCGACTGCGCCATTCCAGCTTGTCATATCTGACGAAGGAGATTATAACCTATTCCCCCAAATTTGTAAAGAAGGAAGTTTTATTCTGCCTCATCATTTGCAGCATAGATACTATAATCACGCTCGATCAGAGTATCTAAAAGCTCCCGGCGAAGCACCTCTTTTTCCAGGTTGTGCTCCAGGGTGCGCACAAGCTCCAGCTTGTTTTTCCTGGTTACCCCGCCCAACTGATATTTTCTGATCAGTGGAATGAGTTCGCTTCTCCAGAGAAGACGCAGCTGATTGTGAAACCGCATACGTTTGGTATTTGGCTGGGCTTTGCGGACACATTCCAGTTGAAGAGCTTCTTCATTATCCAGGTAGACTACATAGATTCCCCAGTGTTCCGGGATCTCATCCGGGGCTTTGTCCTTATATTTTTGTCCTGTAACCAGATAATTGCGGTCACAGAATCTTTCGTAGTCGTGTACCTGACGTTTCAGTCGTTTCAGGGTATCCCGGTCGCTTTTAAATTCAAAACCGATCATTTCTGTTTCGGTGACCAGAAGGGCATCGGAGCGGGTCTTTCTTCCCAAAGGAAATTCTTCAAAAAAGCGAAGTCGTTTCCCCTGAGATTCATAATATTCAAATAAAATGGAGCGCATCTGCTCGTCTTTTAATTTTTTGTTGTTTTTCATTGCTAAGTTTTCAAAATGTATCTTGATCAAGATCAATAACTGTAAAGGTGTAAAACTACGATAGAATGTATCATATACATTCAATGTGTTAGAGTATATCAAAAAATATCTTGACTGACAATAAGGATAGAGTTAAGATGATTATAATTAATTTATAACTTTAACGTGATAAAACACTTAAAGGAAGAAAAGGCTGCAAGGCGAAATGAGCAGCAGCAAGAAAAGAGGATAAATGTTATGGAAAAGAAAGATATCGACTGGGGAAACTTAGGGTTCGGTTATGTAAAGACTGATAAAAGATTTGTGGCAAATTTCAAAGACGGCGCATGGGATGAAGGTGTGCTGACAGAGGATGCCAATGTAGTGATCAGTGAATGTGCAGGCGTATTACAGTATGCACAGACCTGTTTTGAAGGTATGAAAGCTTACACAACAGAAGACGGACACATTGTAACCTTCCGTCCTGACTTAAATGCTTCCCGTATGAAAGACAGCTGTGAAAGACTGGAAATGCCGGTATTCCCGGAGGATAAATTTGTAGAAGCAGTTTGTAAGGTTGTAGAAGCAAATGAAGCTTATGTTCCGCCATACGGTTCAGGAGCAACCCTTTACATCAGACCATATATGTTCGGTTCCAATCCGGTCATCGGTGTTAAACCGGCAGATGAATATCAGTTCCGTATTTTTGCAACACCGGTAGGTCCTTACTTTAAAGGCGGTGTAAAACCTTTAACCATCAGAGTTTGTGATTTTGACCGTGCAGCTCCACATGGTACAGGCCATATCAAAGCAGGTCTTAACTATGCCATGAGCTTACATGCCATCGTAGATGCACATCATCAGGGTTATGATGAAAATATGTATCTGGATTCTGCTACAAGAACTTATGTAGAGGAAACCGGCGGAGCAAACTTCCTGTTTGTAACGAAAGACGGCAAGGTAGTCACACCAAAATCAGATACAATTTTACCATCTATCACACGTCGTTCCTTAATGTATGTAGCAAAAGAATACTTGGGATTAGAGGTAGAAGAAAGAAAAGTTACATTAGAAGAAGTGAAAGACATGGCTGAATGCGGTCTTTGCGGTACAGCAGCTGTGATTTCTCCGGTTGGAAAAATCGTTGATCATGGAAATGAGATATGCTTCCCAAGCGGCATGACAGAAATGGGACCGATCACCAGGAAATTATATGAAACATTGACAGGCATCCAGATGGGACGTATTGAAGCTCCGGAAGGATGGATCAAAGTAATTAAATAAATAAGAAATTATGTAGGGGCGTACCACTTGGCGGTACGCTTCTTTTATGATATCTTAAGGAATTTATTTGGAACGTGTAAGACGTTTCTCCAGAAGCTGGATCAGCTGATATAAGGCTACGGCTACGATGCACAGGACTACGATAGAAAGGATCACCATATCCAGTTTAAAGACCTGACTGCCGTAGATGATCAGATATCCCAGCCCCTGCCTTGCGGCAAGGAATTCTCCGATGACGACACCCACCAGAGCAAGCCCGATATTTACCTTCATCACAGAGATCAATGTTGGCAGAGTGGAGGGGAAGAGCACTTTGGTCAGCACATGGTGTTTCTTACCCTGCAGGGTGTAGATTAAAAGCTGGTCATCGGGATCTGATTCCACAAATGCAGTATAGAGAGAAAGAATCGTGCCAAAGATGGCTACGGAGAT
>CALZFY010000084.1:0-9232 GCA_945786935.1 uncultured Lachnoclostridium sp. | reverse complement strand
GCTGCTTTGAACTCCTCTTTCCATGCAAGTCTTGCTGTTACATCACCTGAAGCTTCAATTTCTTTCATCTTATCATTTGGCTGTAATAATGCTGCAAGCATAGCTTTTCTTGTATTTCTAAGACCGATAACCCATGCAGCGATACGGTTGATGGACGCATCAAAGAAGTCAGTTGCAACATAAGTATCCTGTAACTTGCCCATGCGTACAAGCTCTTCAAAGATTGCCTTTGTTTCATCATCCCAGCCTACTACATGGTCTGAATCCCAACGTACGGCACGTGTTACATGAAGAAGCACATGCTTGTCAAATGCATAGACTCCGGAAAGCTTATTGGAAACAGTTTCTGTCGGATGATAGTGTCCGTTGTCCAGTGTCATGATGATATGATCTTTATTTGCTCTCATGACATATCCCATACAGAATTCGTGAGAACCTACAGTGTAGCTTTCAGCACCGATACCGAATACTTTGGATTCGATACCATCCATAACACCTACAACATCTTCTGTTGCTGCAAAGATTTCATCATAAGACTGTTTTAATCTTAATCTTGGAGACAGGGTATCAACAGGAACTTCCTTATCTCCGTCCGGTGTCCAGTGATTGATCACACAGGTCTTACCTGTTTTTTCATAGAAATACTGTCCGATACGACGGCATCTGATACCATGTTCAACCCAGAATTTACGAACCTCTTCATCGGCACAGGAAAGTGTTCCCTTATCTGTGCTCAGTGGATGTGCAAAGTAAGTTGGGTTAAAGTCAAGACCGATTCTCTTCTCTACTGCCCAGTCAACCCATTTATCAAAATGCTTTGGCTCAATAGCGTTACGGTCTACGAATTCATCTGATTCGGAATAATTTGCATGAACATTGACTTTTAATTCACCCGGAATGTGTTTCATGGCTGCTTCGATGTCGGCACGGAGCTGTTCGCCATTGGTAGCTTTTCCAGGATAGTTACCTGTTGTCTGGATACCGCCTGATAAAGATTTATCTTCTTTACATTCTAATCCGCCTACATCATCACCCTGCCAGCAATGCATGGAAATCGGGGTAGAATCTGCGATCTCAATAGCCTTGTCCACGTCGATGCCATACTGTGCATAAAACTCTTTTGCCAATTCATAACCTTTGTTTACGTCGTACATTGTAATTACCTCCTGAAGTTTTCACGTTTCCCTAAAGCACCATTGCTTTGTTGATTTTATTATATCCACGGCAAAGCAATAAAACAAGGACGTAATTACACTGTTTTTACGTCCTTATTTTCTTTACTGTTCTCTTGGCTCCAGTAACTTATGTTTAATTGTTGTCATTTTTTAATTTACGGTACTGCTTTGGACTCATATGGTAGGTTTCCTTAAAAATCCTGTGGAAGTAGCTGGTGTTATCGTAGCCAACCATCTCAATAATATCCGTGACCGGTATTTTTGTGTATTCCAAAAGATTGGCTGCCCGAAGAAGTCTTTGTTTTTTTAAGAGCTCTTTAAAGGTCTGTCCTGTACTCTTTTTTACAATCTTACTCATGGTGGACAAGGCCACATTCATCTCTGCTGAGAGTTCTTCAAGAGTCGCCGTTTTATATTGATCCTCAATATACTTCATGATTTCCGGAGCAAATACATCCTGAAATACATCATTATGATATTGTGCCAGCTTATCTGTATGATTAGACAGCTGCATAAACAAGATTCCCATGGTCATCTGGTTCATCTGCCGATGGTGGACCGGACGGTTTAAAAGATTCCATACCAGATTTTCAATAAGGTTCTGAATCGGGAGTACCTCTGCCACCTGATAATGAAGATAATTTGGGCCATCCCCCTTATTTCTTAATCCCCGTAGAATAAACTCCGACAGTTCATTTCCTTTATCCAGCATAGGAAGCACCTGATCGAAAAACTGAGGCTGGATCATAAAATTGATGCCAATGTCGTTTTCCCCGGCCTCCGCGATTTCCTGGTAGGAAAGCTGGTTTAAAAACAAAAGTTCCCCTGCCTTTAACTCGATTTCCGTATTCCCATCGATCCTGTGAAAGGTATGTCCCTCACACATATAGAGAATTTCAATAAAATTATGTCTGTGCTTTGGAAAGGGTATAAACCGGGTGTGGGTACGAATGTCAATGAGACGCCCCTTCTCCAGCATTTTACGGCTGTCAATGGTAAACTCCTCTGACGCAGTATAAATATCCTTCTGGATTTCTTTTCGTTCCTCTAAAATCTTTCGCTCCTCCTCTGTAATGGGGCGGAGCATTTTTAAGAGCTCTTCCTTCATGCTTCTTCCTTTTAAACGTAGCTTTGTTCTACTTTGATGACTGCAAAGTAATGGGAATCCCGGTCGTGGATCTTTTGTTTCATATTCCGTTCAATGTCTCCGGCATGTGACATATCTGCCGGATCCACTACCAGATCAAAGATCAGATTGGTGTGAGTATTGCCTCTTGCCATACGAAAATCGTGAATTTTCCATCCTTCATTTTCCTCATGGATGATGGTCTCCACCATGGTTCTTGCATCCTTTAACTCTTCATCATCTGTCACCACAGGATCCATATGGATGGTCGCCTCATACTGCAGTTCCTGCTCCAGCTTTTTCTCAATATTGTCGATCAGATCATGGGCTTCCAGTATATCTACCTGGTAGGTCACTTCTGCATGTAAAGATACCATTCTCCGTCCCGGGCCGTAATCATGAATGACCAGATCATGGATTCCCAGAATCAATGGTTCACTTAATACAAGCTCCTGAATTTTTTTCACGATTTCCGGATCCGGAGCAGATCCAAGAAGTGGCTGAATTGTATCCTTTGCCGCATGATATCCCGCAATCAACACCAGAATCGCCACAACCGCACCTATGTATCCGTCCAGATTAATATGAAGGAAATAAAAAATCAGCATTCCCACTAAAACCGCTCCCGTAGAAATGCAGTCACTTAAGGAATCTGTTCCTGTTGCCTTCATAGCCTCTGAGGAAATCTTCTTTCCAAGTGAAAAATTAAAGTAGGCCATCCAAAATTTCAGCAAAATCGCAGCTGCCAAAATCAACACCGAAACCACTCTAAACTCCAGTGCTTCCGGATGAAGAATCTTTTCCACAGAGGATTTTAAGAGTTCAAATCCCATAAATAAAATGGCCACTGCCACAAAAAGTCCCGATAAGTATTCGATTCTTCCATGTCCGAAAGGATGCTCTGTATCTGCCGGTTTACCTGCCATCTTAAAGCCAAGCAGAGTAACTACGGAAGATCCTGCATCTGACAGGTTGTTAAATGCATCTGCCATAATAGACACTGCCCCGGTCACCAGCCCGGCAAACAGCTTTAACAGGAAAAGAACCACGTTGCAGAAGATTCCCACACTGCCGCTTAAGACCCCATAGTCCTCACGGACCTTAGGATCTCCCACATTTTCCGAGTCTTTAATAAATGTACGTATTAAAAGTTTAATCATTTTCTCACTCCTCATATTTTGCGTGGCTGTCTCTATATCTTTCCGGTACCTCCCGGATACGGAAACAGTTTTAAACTACCATATTTTAACATACGAACCACGGAAAAAAAAGAGCACATCCCGGGATGTACTCTTCAAATCCTTATGAATCTTATAATACCTTGCTTAAAAAGCTCTGTAATCTGGCATTCTTTGGATGTTCAAAGAATTCCTTCGGTTCATTTTCTTCCATGATCACGCCTTCATCAATGAAGATCACACGGTTTGCCACTTCTTTTGCAAAGCCCATTTCGTGAGTTACCACAACCATGGTAAGTCCGTCTTTTGCAAGAGATTTCATTAAATCAAGAACTTCTCCAACCATTTCCGGATCCAGAGCTGAGGTAGGCTCATCAAAAAGAACTACATCCGGATTCATAGCTAAAGCTCTAATAATGGCAACACGCTGCTTTTGCCCGCCTGAAAGAGTCGACGGGTACACATCTGCTTTGTCTTCCAGACCGATTCTTTTTAACAGATCCATGGCCTCTTCTCTTGCCTGCGCAATGATCTGTGCTTTTGTGGTTGTTCTTTCAGATTTTTTTGTCTTTTTCAGTTCCTGACATCTGATATGAACCGGTGCCAGCATAATATTTTCAATCACAGTTTTGTTGTTAAACAGGTTAAAATGCTGGAACACCATTCCCATTTTTCTGCGATGTACATTAATGTCCACGCTCATGTCAGCAATATCCACACCGTTGAAAATAATCTGTCCGCTGGATGGATCTTCCATACAATTCAAACAGCGAAGGAATGTACTTTTACCGGAACCTGATGGTCCAATGACACAAACGATATCTCCCTTATTGATCGTTACATTGATTCCGTTTAAAACGTGATTTCCATTAAAGTCTTTTTTCAGGTTAATTACGTCGATCACTTTTTCTCAGGCTCCTTTCCATGATTTTAATTCCAAAACTGATGAGCAGTACCAATACAATGTAAATCAGTGCCATCACAATGTAAGGAACCATAAATTCATAACTGTTTGATCCGATATAACGGAATGCAACATAAAGATCTGCCGCACCAACAAAGCTGACTACGGATGTTTCCTTTACCAGTGCAATAAATTCATTACCTAAAGTCGGCAGAATATTTTTTACTGCCTGAGGAATGACGATCTTCATCATTGTTGTACCGAAACTTAAACCGAGTGCACGCCCTGCTTCCATCTGTCCATGGTCAACAGAAAGTATTCCGCTTCGCATGATTTCGGAAATATATGCACCACTGTTTAAACCAAATACCATCATGGAAACCTGAACACCTGACATTTTCACTCCCATTAACGGAAGCAATACATAGTAAAAAATCAACAGCTGTACTACGATTGGTGTTCCTCGAAACAGACCCACATAAAAACTGCAAAATCCATTCAGTACACGCGGCAGACGTTTGTATTTTGGAATTACACGTACGGTAGCAATTAGCGTACCGATGATAATACCGATTATCAAACCGGTAATTGCAATTAATAAAGTATTTTTTAAACCTTCAACTACACGCGTATAGCCTTGCTGTGCAATGAAGATTTCCATAAACTTTGCGATTTTTGCATCAAAGTTTCCCATGAAATTCTCCCTGTTTCCGCTGAAAGAGTGCTGTACTACAAGTACAGCACTCTCTGATTTTTATGTAACGATTACTGTGCAATCAGCCCATTGATTGCTGTTGTGATAGCTACTGCAGGAGCTGCATCCAAGATTACATAATCAATGTTTCCATTTAACATATCCTGAACTGCTAAAGAACCATTGTCGTATCCTACACCAGTCACTGCATATCCATCAAATCCCCAATCCGCATCACCTTCACAGTAGAACTGTGCAGTTGTACCTGACTGGAAACCAACCTTTGTAGAGCTGTCTTTTTCATTTAAAATTGCTGCCACTTCATCTGCTGTCTTGCATCCGTCAAATTCTGTGTTATCAGATTTTACAACGATCTTCTGTGATGCATTATAATAAGAATCAGTAAAGTTTACAGCTTCTTTTCTGTCTTCAGTAATGGTAAGACCTGCCATTGCGATATCACATTTGCTCTGTCCAACAGATAAGCAAACCGCATCAAAGCTCATGTTTACGATTACAAGCTCTTTTCCAAGAGAATCTGCCAGTGCTTTTGCGATTTCCATATCGATTCCGTAATATTTGTCGCCTTCCATGTATTCGAAAGGAGCAAACTCTGCATTTGTAGCAACAACCAGCTGATCTTTTGAAGCATCTTCTGTTGCTGAAACAACTGCTACCGGCTCACCATCACCAAAGTAGTGTTCACAAATTTCATCAAATGTTCCATCTTCCATGATCTGTGCGATAAATGCATTTGTCTGTTCTAATAATTCCGGCTGATTTTTGTCCACACCAAATGCATATTCTTCGCTTGTAAGTTCAACATCAATCACCTTTGCAGTTACAGGTGTCTCAGCTGTTTCTTCTTTTTTCGCGCCGCAGGCTACAACAGAAAGAGCCATTGCTGCTACTAAGATCAGTGATAATACTTTCTTTTTCATAATAAAATCTCCTTTTATTCGTATTTCATTCTCCCGGATGAATAAAATTTAATTTATGCATTTCTTATTGCATAAATATTCATCCCGTATATAGTTTCGAATTATATACCCTTCTTACAGAAAATTCAAGCTTTTTTTATATTTTTCTTCCTTCCAGGTAATAACGTTTCTCCCGGGCATGCCCTACGGAAAAAGTTTTCCTTGGAAATACGCCGTCTTCGATGATAGTTTTGAAGAATTTATTCTTTTCGATAACCGGCACTTCAAACCCGATGGAGTTTGTTTCCTTCGATAATTTCTTTAATACATCCTCTCCATGGATATAGTCCACAACTCCCAGATGAACTGATAAATATTCATCCAGAAAATTTTGCAATGTCGCTAAAGGAAGCTGACCCCTGGCTGGGTCAAGGTAAACGGTTCCTGATTCTTCTCCTGCGTACCAGTGAATCGGACACCCTCCTTCGCTGCAGCATTCCAGCTTTAATGCTTCCAGAAGTGCTTTTGTATCTGTATTTTTCGCGATCCTATGAATCGGTTCAAATTTCTGTGCTTTATCATGAATATTCACAAGCTCCACCAGTGCATACTTTGCCGGATGTCCGGACAGATCTTTTCCCGGATTTTGAAGCTTGATATCTTCAAAACAGGCCTTGGCCGTTGCCAGGGAATGATTGCCGTCTGCTACCGCAAAAAGCATGGGAACCTTCCCTGAGGATGCATATTTTTTTAAGATTCCATCCCCATAGGCCTCCAGTTTTTCCATCAGAACATCACAGTGATGCTTTGAAACAAGACGGCCCGAAATATGTCCGCCGCCTTCCATCAGATCAAAATCATAGACCAGTGGTAATTCCTCTTTCACAGATTCCAGATATCCGCACAGAAGATCCTTCTCATCATCGGAAAACAGGATTACATGGGGAAATTCCAGGATTGCATTCTGTCTGATCCGCTTTCGGGGTGGGATTCTCTCTACCACCGTTTTTTCCGTAGCACGGATGGCAGCCATGGAACCTGTGGTATAATCATATTCCTCCAGATTCATGGTACCTACAATTCCTTTGCGAATACTGCCGTCCATCAGTGTTCTCTCCACATAGATAAAGGAATCTTCGTAAGTTTCAAACAACTCTTCTTCCAAATATGTTTCCATGGTCTCCCGGATATGCTCTATAGTTGCTTTCGATTCTTCCCCTAATTTTGCCTCCGGAAGGATCATTTTTAAGGTAGAGGGTGCCTCTCCCACATAAGCTTCCACCTTTTCCCAGTATTCCGGCTGGGAGGTAAACTGGTCGCAGGCAATGACAGACCATTTCTCCATTTCCTGTACCTTTGGAATTAAAATATTTGCCGGTTCAAAGACATTTCTCATGATGTATCTCCCAAATCATTGATTTTTGATCAAAATCTCATTTTTCTCCCGGATGCCCTCCTCAGAAAGCTCCAGTACCCTGTCGGAATTCTGAATACTGCTCAACCTGTGGGCAATGGTCAGAGTGGTTCGTCCTTCCGATAATTTATCCAGAGATCTTACAATGGCTGCTTCGCTTTCATTATCCAGTGCAGAGGTTGCTTCATCCAGAATCAGAATCGCAGGATTTTTTAGGAATACTCTGGCAATACTGATGCGCTGTTTTTGTCCTCCGGAAAGCTTGACGCCCCGCTCGCCCACGTAGGTGTCGTAACCGTTTTTCAGATTCATAATAAATTCATGAGCTTCTGCCTTTTTGGCAGCTTCGATAACCTCTTCCTCTGTAGCATTTAAGTTTCCATATAAAATATTTTCACGAATCGTTCCGGAAAACAGATAGACGTCCTGCTGCACGATTCCGATGTTGCTTCGAAGACTCTTTAAGGTATATTTTTTAATATCCTCTCCATCAATGAGGATGCGACCGTCCGTCACATCATAAAAACGTGGAATCAGGTTACAAAGTGTGGTCTTTCCTCCGCCGGAGGGGCCCACCAGGGCCAGCTTTTCTCCTGCATGAACAACCAGGGATACATTTCTTAACACTTCATTGTGATCATCGGAATATTCAAAGCTGACATTTTCAAAGACGATCTCTCCTTTTGGCACAGGCATTTCTACTGCACCCGGCTCATCAAAAATCTCAATCTCGGAATCCATGATCTCCAAGAAACGCTCAATACCGGTCATACCCCGCTGGAACTGCTCTGCAAATTCCACGATCCTTCGGATAGTAGCAATCATCGTTCCCACATACAAAGTATAGGCAACCAGATCTCCTGCCGTAATGAGTCCCTTCGTAAGGAAGGTACCTCCGGCTACGATCACTACCAGATACATGAGCCCGTCAAAAAGCCGGTTGGTAGTACTAAAGGTAGCCATAATACGGTAGCTGTGCTTTTTGATATCCAGAAATTTTAAGTTATCTTCTTCAAACTTAAGGTTTTCTTTTTCTTCATTGGTAAAGGCCTTGACGACTCCCTGGCCCAGCAGACTGTCCTCGATGCGGGCATTGAGCTCCCCGATCTGCTGGCGCTGTCTTCGAAAGACTGCCTTTTGTCTGCGGCTGAGCTTTAAGCACACAAAGAACATCAACGGCAGGCAAAGGAAAATCAAAAGAGTCAGCAAGGGGCTTACACCCAGTAAAATGATAAAGGAAATGACAGCCTTCAGTCCTGCAATAAAGAATTCCTCCGGACAATGGTGGGCAAATTCCGTTACGTCAAACAGGTCATTGGTAATACGTCCCATGATCTGCCCAACCTTCGTATTATTATAGTAGGTATTGGAAAGCTTCTGCAGATGTGCATAGGCATCCCTTCTCATATCGGTTTCCATATAAGTTCCCATCACATGTCCCATACCTGCCATATAGAAATTGGCAGCACCGTCTAAAAGTCTGAGTCCCAGATACAAAATTCCCAATTTCAGCACATAGGTAACTGTCAGGGCTGCCAGGTTGGTGGTGGCCATATTGGTCAGATTTCTCATGATCATGGGCAGTACCAGCTCACAGATGGAGGTCAGTCCCGCACAGAAAAGATCCAGGATCAGAATGTGCTTATATTTCCCATAATAAGGCAAAAATCTTTTTAATAACGTACTTGTTTTCATTAATATTACTCCATAAGCAGCGGTGTCATCCTTTCCCAACTGCTGCTTTCCTTCCGGTATTACAGAAAAGCCCCGAAACCATCGCTGATTTCAGGACTGTCCTTACTATTTTTATTAATCCATATC
>CALZFY010000083.1:0-9398 GCA_945786935.1 uncultured Lachnoclostridium sp. | reverse complement strand
AAAATAGATGAATATTACAAGTCTTGAAATTGCACAGGCAACAATGGATATGTTCTTTTGTTTGTTCTGTCTAATAATGTTTGTTTCAATTAAAGCAAATAATCCAAAACAGAAGAGTATGAGGATGTTCGTTCGATTATTTCTTATTGCTACAGTTCTGTTTTTTGGAGAGACTTTGGCATATATTTTTAGAGGTAACCTTGGTCCTTTTAATATTTTAGTAACTAGAATTGCTAATCTTATGGTATTTGCTATGAACATAGCAATGGCAAATACCTATGTTAGGTATGTTAGTTCTGTTTTTGTTGAAAAAGGTGCTGAAGTAAGTGGCAATAGTGTTAAAATTGCCAATATCTTTTCGTGCATTAATATTTTCATTGTTGTGGTTAATTTGTTTTATCCATGGATGTATTATTTCGATGAGGCAAATTATTATCACAGGAATAATTCCTGGTATGTATATACACTAATATCACTTGTCGTCATATTTATAGGAGCAGGTATGGCGATTAAGTATAGAAAGTATTTGGAAAAACGAAGCTTCATTTCAATGATGCTGTTTTCGTTTATTCCAATAATTGCAACAGTTGTACAGTCCTTTATTTATGGATTTTCTATAACCAATTTAGGACTGGGAATAGGTTCATTCGTAATGTTTGCTGCATATATGTATGATTGGTCTCATAATGGGGATGAACATACGAATATGATTAATGACAGCAGATTTGATGCTGTTATTATGTTTATCATAATGCTACTTAGCATGAGTGTTTCCATCATAGCATGTGTGAATGTGATTCAGCAGGTAACTAAGGAAAACTCTGAAATACAGAGCAGAACAATTGCGCAGATGGTTTCAGCAAAGATTGAGAATGAATTTATTAAGCCAATTACTGTTTCTCAGACGATTAGCAGTGATATTGATATAAGAACCTACATAGAGGGGAAAACCAGAGAAGAGGCGGAGAGTGTCAAAGACGATATAACTAATCGTCTGGTATCCATTGGTAATGAATTTGATTATAAAATGGTATTTGTTGTTTCGGATAAAACAAGAGCATATTATACATATAATGGAATAAGTAGGTATCTTGATGTTGAAAATGACAGCCATGATATATGGTATAAGGATTACTTGGATTCAGGGAAAAGATATACAGTTAATGTTGATACTGATGAAGATAATAACGGGAGTCTTTCGGTGTTTATTAATTACGGTATTATTGACACGAATGGAGACATTTTGGGAGCATGTGGTGTCGGAGTTGATATGAATGACCTTGTAGACATACTTGCCAGGTTCGAGGAAGAATACAATATCAAAGTATATTTAGTTAATCATGATGGACTTATACAGGTTGATACGGATGTAAGTTCTATAGAAACAGGCTACTTGGATAATTCATATTTTGGCAATATATCAGATGATGATTTTTATTATCAGTTATCGGAGAATGGCTGTTATATGACCAAGTATCTCGAAGGATTTGATTGGTATATAGTAATAAGAGATAATAATCCTGTTAAATTGGATGTAAATAAAATTATACTTCCAATTGTTTTAATCTTTATTGCAGGCGTATTAATAATGGCAACTTCATTTGTTATTATTAGTATGAGAGAGAAGAAGGCAAAGGATGCATACAACAGAAGATATGAAGCATCTATAAAGGACGAGCTTACAGGCTTATATAATAGACGAGGGTTTGAAGTTGACTGTGAAATAATCAAGAAAAATAATAACTTAATAGAATACGTTCTTATTATGATGGATTTGAACGGTTTAAAAGCAGCTAATGATAATATTGGTCATGAAGCAGGGGATGAGTTAATTATTGGCGCTTCGAAGTGTATGGATAATGCATTCTCAGGTCTTGGAAGGACGTATCGTGTAGGTGGCGATGAGTTTGTTGCATTACTGAGAGGAACGAGAGAAGAAGCACAGGATGCAGTTAAGACATTTGATTATTTAACTGAAAACTTCCAGGGAAATCTTATTTCTGAACTTAGTGTGTCTAAGGGAGTAGTTGTTTGTTCAGAACATATAGAACTTAATTTTGAAGAAATTAAGGCAATGGCTGATAAGTTGATGTATGCAGATAAGGATGAATATTATAGACGAACAGGAAAAGATAGAAGACGAGTTTGATTTATAAATTGATATTTAATCTATGTAAAGAACCCAACAACTTTCAGTCTTGCGGAGAGATTGAAAGCAACAGAAGATTGATTGTTTGAAGCAGTCCAACAGGTCAAAATGTTGCAGCCGGTTTTTACATTAGTATTATGGAATAGGAGGTCTTCAGTGAATCAGGTATTTCGGGAAGAAAAGAAATTTCTAATTTCAGTAGAAGAATTTTTGAAAAAAAGTCACCAGCTGGATCAGGTGCTTTTGCAGGATAAACATAACGGCACCCATGGATATATGATACGTTCGTTATACTTTGATACCGTGTATGATGGAGATTATTTTGATAAGCTGGCAGGTATTGAGACCAGACGAAAGATTCGCCTTCGATGTTATGATCCGGACAATGATTTTGCTGTTCTTGAGATGAAGCAGAAACAAGGGAGCAGTCAGCTGAAGCGGTCTTTGCGGATATCCAGAGAGGATGCCAGACGGATGATCGACGGTGATTATTCTCCGTTGTTGAAATATCCGGAAAAGTTTGCTCTGGAATGTTACGGATTGATGCAGTGCAAATGTTATCGGCCGAAAACCATTGTACAGTATAACAGGAAAGCATATATTGCAAAAGAAAACAAAATAAGGATTACTTTTGATAATAATATTGTAGCTACAGAGAGTTGTTTTGATTTATTTTCCCCGCATCTGAACATGAATCCGGTTCTGGATAAATTTGATGTGGTGCTGGAAGTAAAGTTTAACGGTTTTCTGCTGGAATATATCAGACGGATGATCAACAGTATCGATAAAAGTGAATTGTCTGTAAGTAAATACTGCCTGGCAAGACAAAATGGATACCAGACAAGATTATAAAGGAGAGGACACTATGAGAGAACAAATTTACAATCTATTTGCAAATCAGTCGGATATGACATGGGAACAGGTTCTGATGAATCTCTGCGCTGCGGCCTTATTGGGGTTTTTAATTTTTATTTCTTATGCCATATCTCACAGAGGAACGATTTACAGTAAGAAGTTTAACGCATCTTTGGTAGCTCTTACGGTGCTTACCGGTACAGTTATGACGGTGATCGGCAACAATATCGCACTTTCTCTTGGTATGGTAGGTGCATTGTCCATCGTGCGTTTTCGTACTGCAATCAAAGATTCCAGAGACACCGTATACATATTCTGGACAATTATTGCAGGTATCTGCTGCGGTGTTGGAGATTACATGGTAGCAGCAATTGGAAGTACGGTTACCTTTCTCGTTTTATTACTTTTGGGATGTATTAAAAGTGATAACCGTATGCTTTTGATCATCCGTGCAGGAAGATCAAAGCAGAATGCAATTCAGGCCCAGGTCTTTAAAATGTTTAAAAACAAGGCGGTTCTTCGGGTGCGCAACACCAGTGAATCACATGTGGAATTTATCTATGAGATTACACAGAAAACTTTAAAAGAGACAGAAAAAAGGGAAAACAACGTGTGTGATGCGATCTATGCTCTGGGTGAAATAGAATACGTCAATGTAGTCATGCAGAATGATGAGGTATCTAACTAAGGAATCTGTATAGCGGCACACACAACAGCATAGGTTAAGGAGGAAACAGAAGTGAAATATAAGCTCTGGGGAATAAGTGCCTGCGTGGTTGTGATCTGTCTGTGTCTTGTGATTCCTGCGCTGATCAGAGATAAAAGCGAGAATCGTTATCATCAGCATTTGGAGGCATTATCGAAGGAGCCGTGCAGCCACGGAGATGAGATTTTTTGTACCCATCTGCCACTGGTGCTCATTGATACAGGTGGTGTGGAAATCCCTGGAAGGTCTATTCGAAAAACAGAAGATGGCCAGATGGTGTACACTACTGCAGAAGACGGTTCTACAGAAATTCCAGGATATATCACGATCATTGATGATGAAACAAAAAATAATCATGTGGATGATACTCCTTCTGTGAGCAGCAATATGATGATTCATGTGAGAGGGCGATCATCCAGACATTTTGACAAGCCCAATTATGGAGTGACTTTGATTGATGAAAATGGCAAAAATAATCCCCAAAATGTCATGGGGATGGATGCCCACCATGAATGGGTGCTGCATGGTCCGTTCCTTGATAAGACGCTGATCAGAAATTATATGTGGTATAATATTGCCGGAGAAATTATGGATTATGCCCCCAATGTGCGTTTCTGTGAAGTGATGGTCAACGGAGAATACCAGGGCGTTTATCTGATGACAGAGAAAATAACTGCCGGAAAAGATGGGGCAAGACTTAATCTGGAAGTGAACAGAAAAGACAATACATTTACGGGTTATCTGCTTCGGGTGGATCAGGGAAGCAAGAACGAGATGAAGAATATCAACAACTTTTCTACATACTCTATGAGATTGGCTGCGGAACAGATCTTTAATATTGAATATCCGGGTATGGCAAACCTGACACCGGAATTAAAAGAAGCAATTACCCAGGATGTTTCTGCATTTGAGAAAGCACTGTATTCTTATGATTATGATAATAAAAAATATGGTTATTACAAAAGAATCGATGTAGATTCTTTTGTGGATTATTTCCTGATCAATGAGTTGACCTGTAATGTGGATGCGGGGGCTTTGTCTACTTATGTATATAAAGACATAGATGGTCTCTTTCGTATGTGTGTCTGGGATTTTAATAATTCCTGTGACATGTATCAGGAGGGAGATGTGCACACCAGAAGTTTTTTCCTGCACAATACCTTCTGGTACTATATGCTGACAAAGGATGAGGACTTCACGGAACAGATCATTAAGCGTTATCGGAAATTACAAAACACTGTTTTCAGTGAGGAATTTCTGTATGCATATATTGATGATGTGGTGGAATATCTGGGGGATGCTGTCGACCGCAATTTCGAAAAGTGGGGATATACATTTGATGAAGAATTTCGTTTGCTTAATGCAGAAGATAGAGAAATCCATTCTTATGATGAGGCAATCGAACAGCTGAAAAGATTTTTGCATATTCGTATATCGTGGCTGGATAGCAATATCGAGACCCTCAGACAATATTCCGTGGAATCAAAGGTTAAGAAATATAATGAAACTGTGAATTGACAGGAAGTGCTTATGAAAAAATTTGTTATTATCATTACTGCGCTTGTTGCCATGTATATTGGCTGGAATTTTGCTTATTACCAAATGGGATTTTATATTGATTTCCATCCGGATCAGCCGGTAACAACGTTTGTGAAAACGGAAGGTGACAGCATTTATCTGAATAAAGGGTCAGGCTATGAGAAATTTGAGATCAAAGGGGTCAATATGGGCTCCTCACAACCGGGAAAATGGTCTACAGATTTTGCTATTGATAAAGAAACATATATGAGATGGTTTCAGTATATACAGGAGATGGGCGCGAATACCATACGTGTCTATATGATTCAGGCAGAAGATTTTTATGAAGCATTTTATGAATATAACTCTGCCAGGGAAAATCCGCTCTATCTGATCCAGGGTGTCTGGGTGAATGACTATGTGAATAATTCATACAGGGATGCGTATCAGGATGATATTTATAAACAGTTCCTGGAAGACTGCAAAGTAATGATTGATGTGATCCATGGCGAAAGAAAGATATCATTGGGACGAGCGGCAAGTATGGGATCCGGAAGTTTTCGGTATGATGTTTCTCCGTGGGTGATCGGCTATATCTTTGGTATCGACTGGGACGACGGACTGGTATCCTATACAAATGAGAAATATAAAAATAATGACAAGTATTGCTCTTTTTCAGGAGAATATTTGTATACGACAGAAGAAGGGACTGCTTTTGAGGCGATGCTTGCCCGTGTAGGAAATGAGGCAATTGCTTATGAAAGCAAACGATATAAACAGCAGAGGGTTTTTGCATTTTCCAATTGGCCGATTACGGATCCCTTTGGTTATTCTGAAAAAATATCAGAATTTTTCTACAAAGGAACAGATATTGATGTAGAGCATATTAAATCTACAGATAAAGTGATTGCGGGACAATTTGCATCTTACCATGTATTTACGTATTTCCCGAATTATTTCGGATATATTGATGATCTGTCTCCTTATGGCATCGAAGATAAGCAAAAATATATGAAAGAAGACGGAAGTTTTAACAGTTACTATGCATATCTCTCTGCGCTTCAGCAGCATCATGAAATGCCGGTGGTGATTGCTGAATTTGGTGTTCCGACAGGAAGAGGCATCGCACAGATAGACAGTAATACAGGAAGAAACCAGGGTTATATGTCTGAGAGTGAACAGGGACTGGCTTTGCTGCAATGTTATGAAGATATTATGGCAGCGGGATGTGCGGGAAGTATTGTCTATTCATGGCAGGATGAGTGGATCAAACGTTCATGGAATACATTGCATCAGATTGATATGAAAAGATCCCCTTACTGGTTGGATGCTCAGACCTGCGAGCGGCACTTTGGCTTTCTGGCATTTGACCCGGGAGAACAGCAATCTGTGTGCTATGTGGATGGTGATGTCTCTGAATGGAGAGAAGAAGATGTGGTGGCAGGAAGCGACAATATGACGCTGGCTATGAAATATGATGAAGGATATGTCTATTTTTGGATACATAAAAATGGACTGGAGTTTGAGGAAGACTGTATGATAATCCCGATCGATTCTACTCCGAAAACAGGGAGCAGTTATTGTGAAAATTATGATGTAATGTTTGACCGTGGGGTGGATTTCCTAGTGGTTATCAATGGTAAAAATAACAGCCGGGTAGTGGTGCAGGAAAGATATGAAGCACTTCGATCCACTTATGCAGAAGAAGTTTATAATTTTAATACCTATGCACAGGAGTATATACCTGATGCAAACTCTCCTGAATTTGTAAATATAGACTTGCTGCTGTCCATGGGACTGCCTGTAGAAGATCTATATCGTGCAAAAGAAGCTACAACCTTTGAAACGGGAAAACTGACCTTCGGAAATGCGAATCCGGAAGCGGAGAATTTTAATTCTCTGGCGGATTTTATCTGCAGAGGTGACGATATCGAAGTAAAGATTCCCTGGCAGCTCCTTAATTTCGCAGATCCGTCACGTATGGAAATACTGGATGATTACTATGACGGGAATTATGGTGTAGATTACATGAATATTGACCAGATGTATGTTGGGATAGGTGATACATCTCTGGAAGGCAGAATGCATTTGTCTGAAGTAGAATTGAAGGGATGGAAAGACAAAGTCACTTATCATGAACGGCTGAAACATTCCTATTATGTTGTCCAGGAACACTGGAATGCAAGTAAACAGTAATAAAGTAATTGTGTGAAAGGCAGCTGAGGCAGATGAATGTAGAAACTTTGATATTTGCATATCTGGCCATATGTGTCAGTATGATTTTGTTTAACATTGTCTGTATTTTTGTTTTTGAAGCCAAAGACCGGCAGCTGCAGAAGAGAAGCCGGAAAATGGAGCATGCAGTGGAAGAACAGTTTTATCAGGTGGAAAAGGGAGAACCTGTCAGCAACAGCCATAAAGACTACCTTAGTTGGAAATTAAGGAAAATTTCGCATTTAATGGCATTTGATGAAACCATGGAACGTCTCCGACAAGTCAACCCGGATGTGACAGATACCTATCTGAAAGAAGTCTGTTCTGTGTTTATTTATCTGATGGAGAGCTACAGCAAAAAAAGTGAACTTAAGGCAGCATATTTTCCTTATATTATTTACAAATATGGAATAATGAGAAATAACAGCGAAACGTCCATGAACAGGCAATTGCTTGATATGGTCAGGTCTCAAAACTTGTATTGCCGGGAAAATGCGCTGAAAGCATTGTATAGTATAGGTGATGTAGATGCAGTCATGGAGGCTCTTCATATACTTGACCGGGAGGAGGTCTATCACAATCCAAAACTGCTGTCGGATGGGCTGCTGTTATTTGCAGGCAGTCATAGCCGATTGTGTGAACAAATCTGGGATAAATTCGACAGCTTTTCTGTGGATATGCGTGTAACACTGCTTAATTATATGCGTTTTCAATCTGGTGAGCACGGTGTTCCTATGCTCAGACTTCTAAGCGATAAAAAACAAAATGCGGAAATCCAGTATGCCTGTATTCGGTATTTTGGAAAATATCCTGCCCCCGAAGCATATCCGATTCTTTTGGATTTTGTAGAAAATGAACAGGAACGATCCTGGGAATATGCAGCAATTGCAGCGACTGCGCTGGCATCTTACCCGGGAGAAAAAACCGTGCAGGTGCTAAAGAGGCTGCTATCAAGCAGAAACTGGTATGTACGGCTCAATGCTGCAAAAAGTCTGGAAGACCTGGGTCTGGGGTATGTGGAACTGATTGACATTTTTGAGGGTGGTGACAGGTATGCATCAGAGATACTTCGTTACTGCATGGACATGAAAAAAGCCAGAGAAAAGGGGATGAATCAGACATGACGGACGGAATTATGGATGCCATTAAAGTATTTCTGGATGGAGTGGGTATTTTTTTCGTAATCTATCTGGTGGGATATTCTACATTCCTGTTTCTTTCGGTGGTGGTAGGGTCGTCTACCTTATATCGCAAAAAACAGCAGGAACGAATGAAAAATACGTTGATGCAGGATTATTATATCCCTGTAACGATTGTTGTTCCGGCGTACAATGAAGAAGTTACGGTGGTGGAGACGGTAAAGTCTTTGCTGGCACTTGATTACCGGCTTTATGAGATTATAGTGGTGGATGACGGCTCTAAAGACAATACTTCCAAGGTATTGATTGATGCGTTTCAGATGCAGTTTATCAGGCGTCCGATTCGATATCAGCTGCAGTGTCAGCCTGTAGAATTTGTATACGAGTCCATGACCCAGAAAGTACCGGTGACGTTGATCCGTAAGAAAAATGGCGGCAAGGCCGATGCGCTGAATATGGGGATCAATGCGTCCAATTATCCGTATTTTATCTGTATGGATGCGGATTCGGTACTTCAGTATGATTCATTGAGTAAAATCGTCCGGCCGGTGCTGGAGCAGGGAAATGTTGTGGCAGTAGGAGGAACTGTTCGCCCTTCCAATAATGTAGAGCTGAAAAAGGGAAGAGTAATAAAATACAGGCTGCCGAAAAATCTGCTGGCCTGTATGCAGGTGCTGGAGTATGACCGTTCCTTTCTTGCCTCCCGGATACTGTTCGATAAGTTTAATGGTTCACTGATCATATCCGGGGCATTCGGTTTGTTTCAGAAAGATGTGGTGATCTGTGCCGGAGGATATGACCGAACGACTATGGGGGA